>NZ_JANSHM010000023.1:0-12841 GCF_047461635.1 Synechococcus sp. W55.2
TGGTAGTAATCCGTACTGAACATATTATACATTATTTTCAGTATAGTTGAGCTTATTATTGACTAGAGTCATGCTCCCTAAGCAAGCTACTTAATCATACTCGTTATGACTTTGTTCTATCAAGACTGGCAGAGGGGATGGATTCTCAGGCCAGAGCATGGCAGGATAACACCATTCCTCACTGCTCTCTCCCTCAGTAGCCAACCCAGCCATGTGGCAACTCCTCAAAGCCTTATGGGGAAAGATCGCCGGCCAAGCCCCCCCTGCACCCCCCGCTGCCGCGCCACGACCACCCCTTGACAAGAGGCTGGTTCAGCAGCCCTCTCCCCGGAATGTCCCTGCTGCAGAGGCCGCCCGCAAAGAAGAAGCCCCTGAGCCCACACCAGAACATTCCGCCCCAAAAGTTGCAGCAGCCCAACGGGGTGAGGAACCTGTGGTGTGGATCCCTGCTCAGGAAAAATCCCCAGACTCCCAGGCAGTAGAATCCCCCATCGGCCCAGCTCAACCCACCTCTACCGCCAAAAGCATCAGCAGCTTCTGGGCCATGACCGACACTGGATCCCGGATTTCCTGCATTGCTGCCACCACCGACAGTGGCCGTGCGGTCAGCTCCATTGCGACTGCTAGGCTCCGCCAACCGGAATAGCGACCGGGATCCCTCTGGCTCCAGAAAAAAACTTCAGGGCAAGTCAGGAATAACTCCCATCCATTTCCACCCGCTACTGCAGGGATCCCCAGGGGGCATTAGGCCGATAATGGACAGGTAGCGTTGGGGGTTCCAAGCATGCTGGAGATGATCTTTAACGGGGCCAACTGGTTTGCTTTGCCCTTTTGGGCCTTGATGATTCTGCTGCCGGGTTGGAAGGTAACCCGCAAGGTGATGGAATCGCTTTTGCCCATCGCTATTTTGGCGGCGGTTTATTTGTATCTTTTGGTCACCGGGTTCAACGCGGATGTTCTCAAGGAATTTTCCGACCCTCAACTGTCTCTGACCAGCCTAACCGACCTATTCAGTCAACCCGCCGTTATGGCGACGGGATGGGTACACTACATCGTCATGGATTTGTTTGTGGGCCGCTGGATCTTCTTGGAAGGGTGGGATAAGCGAGTATGGACAACCCATTCTCTGATTTTGTGCTTGTTTGCTGGGCCTGTGGGTCTGCTCTCCCATTTGCTTACGGTGGCGATTGTACAAGCAACTCGCCAGAACCGGCCCAGTGTCGCTCAACCTGAAAAAGGCTCAGAAGTGCCGCAAGAATCCATCTAGCCCCTGCTTGGCTTTATAGCTCTTTCCGAGTTCATTGGGAATCTGCAGGTGAGCAGAATCCCTATCCCACAAGAGATGGATTTGTACTGCTGTGATGAGTGTCGTTGAAAAAAAGCTGTACTTATGGTTTTGCCCGTGGGATCTCAGATCCTGACCGTCTGAGCTAGAACGCCCTTCTCCTGATTTGCCAATGAAATCAAGGATCTTGATCTCAGCAGCCACTGGCCAAGAATCTGCCTTGCCCGAGTTGTTGAAACAGCAACACGCCTTGGTCTCGCGGTTTTGCCTGGTTATCGAGGGATCCCTGGCCCCCCACAGGCTGACGACAAGAACAGTTGCATCTAGGGAAGAATGGCAGGCTCAACTCTTCGAAGAAAGCACCCCAGCTTTCGGTCGGATGCACGGAGTGCAAAATGAGCAGCCTGGGATCATCCTCCACCTCAGCGTTGCTGCCACACGGCGATGGGGGAGCTGGGCTCTATCTGCTTGGCTTGCATCCCCGGAGCAGAATTCCGGACACACAACCGGCGAAAAGGCGGTAACCGAATTCTGGTATCCTGAAACCTTGACGTACTCCCCGCCCTACTGGCTTGCTTCCGCGCAGCGATGGGGGGGGCTTTAGGCTCAATCTTTGGCTAAACAGGAGTGCAAACCTCTGATGACTGCTACCTTTGTTCACGCACCCTTGGCGCAAACCGTTCTGCCTCGCCCTTCCCGAACTCGGGATCTCCTGCTGGTTCTGGGGGGAAGTTTGTTCGTAGCTGCCTTGGCTCAGGTGCGGATCCCTCTGCCCTTCACGCCGGTACCGATTACCGGGCAAACCTTTGGGGTGATGCTGGTGGGGGCAGGCTTTGGGGCACGGCTGGGCTTTCTCACGTTGCTGGTCTACCTGCTGGAAGGGATCCTGGGATTGCCCTTCTTCAGCGGTGGCAGATCCGGGCTTGGCCACTTGGCCGGGGCGACGGGGGGCTACCTGTTGGCTTTTCCCCTGGCTGCAGGGCTGATGGGTTGGTTGGTGGAGCGCTGGGGCGTGGATCGCAACCCCTGGAAGATGGCGCTGGCGATGTTGTCCTGCTCAGCTCTGATTTTTTTGCTAGGAGCCACTTGGCTGGGGGTGTGGCTGAACCAGAATGTTGAGCCCACCTCGATCTTGGCCGTCCTCAACAAAGGGGTCTTCCCTTTTATCCCAGGAGACTTGGTGAAGTGCGGACTGGCGGCAGTGCTGCTGCCCACCATCTGGCGCTGGGTGGGACGGGAAAGGCCACCGGCTGACTCGTAACCCACTGGGCAAGAGCAGCAACTCAAAGCTCACCCCAGCAAAACAGAAGGGGCTCGGGATTAGCCTCGGGCCGAAAAATCTAAAAAAAAGATAACAACTCCGAGGATTTGGCCTTTTTTCTGAGATTCTAAAAACTGTGCTCAATACGGTGTTCAATACGGCCTATTCATGGAGCTTTTCTTTATATTGCTCTAGAGTTTTATAAGTCGCTGACTGGTCGCGGCAGAGCCCCCTTGTGGGGCTTTTTATTTTCTATCTGCCGACCAAAAGAAGCTGATCTCAACCTTAAGCTATAATTATATCTTTCTGAATTCATGGGATCCCTATGGATTCCCTGGATAGACGGGATCCCTGCCATGCAACAGACGCGCCGGATCCCAGAAACATCCTGGTGGGTAGTCATTCAGCCCTTGACGGGCACCTTCTTTTCCAGCCACTGAGCCACTTGATCTGCCAGGTCAACTCCTTCCAACTGACAGAGTTCTCGCAGCATTGTTGGGCTGGTCACGTTCACTTCGGTTAGTCGTTCCCCGATAACATCAATCCCGACAAAATACAGCTTCTCCTGCCTGAGCACCGGTGCCAAAGCCCCGCAGAGAGCCCGTTCTTTTTCGGTAATCTTGGTTTTTTCCACTCGACCGCCGGCAGCAACATTGCCCCGAAAATCGCCCTCTCCAGGGATCCGATTGACGGCGCCCAAAGGTTCTCCTTCCAGCAACAAAATGCGTTTATCTCCTGCCGCCGCCTGTGGCAAATACTCTTGCACCATCACGGGCAGCCGACCAAATTGGGTGCTCATTTCAATCAACGAGTTGAGGTTTGGATCCCCGGCATTGACCCTCAGGATCCCTTCCCCACCTTTGCCACCCAAGGGCTTGAGCACCGCCTGTCCTTCCTGTTCAACAAACTGACGCAGCAGGCGTTTGTTGCTGCTGACGCGGGTACGCGGGATCCACTCTTGAAATTGCAGGGCATAGAGCTTTTCGTTGGCCGAGCGGATCCCGGCAGGATGATTGAGCACCAGTGTGCGGCTGGGAGAGAGACGATCCAAAAGGTAAGTGGCATAGAGATAGGCCGCATCTACCGGCGGATCCTTGCGCATCCACACCGCCTGCATTTGGCTCAGGGGCAGCAGTTTCTGGTCTTTGACCTCATACCAGGGATCCGCTTGCAGATCCAACCGGATTTCCTCAAGGGATCCCCAAGTTTCCCCTTGATCCCAGTAGAGATCCGCCAGGCCCAGGCAGAAAATGCGGTGTCCCCGTTTCTGCAGAGCTTCCATCAGGGCAATGCTGGTGTCATGGCCCACCTGCAACTGAGGCAACGGGTCAACAATGAAAGCTACCTGCATGGGAGGTGCGGTTCACTCACGAAAGGCTGCCCCGAGTATGCAACAAATCGGAGCCGATGGCTCTCCCCCGGTAGGCTGTTTCCACAAGAGAAGGCCCCCTCTGGAAAGCTCGATGCAGGGTTGTCTTTTTAACATCCTCTTAACCTCGGCAGGCGGCGCAAACGTTAGCTTGATAGGTGGGATCCCTGTTGGCCCCCAGTTTACGGCTGGGTTGGCCGGGTTTCTGGCCTAACTGTGAGGAATGCTCCATCCGTGAGTGCTCCCCCTTCTCAACCCTCGAATCCGGTTCGCATTGAAACCACGCGGGACTTGCTGGAAGCCTTGCGTGAGGGGCGCTCCCTGGTGGGTGCCAACCTGGAGAATGCCTACCTCTCGCGGGGCCTGTTCGACCGCATTCAGATGCCCAAATCCAATTTGACGCGGGCTAACCTGCGCTCGATCAGCCTGCAGCAAGCCGACCTACGTCTGTGCAACTTTCGCCGTGCTGAGCTAGAGCGGGCCAATTTTACCGCCTCAGATCTACGGGGATCCAGCTTTAGCCAGGCTCTGGGGGACTACAGCAACTTTACCGCCGCCAAACTGGACAAAAGCAGCTTTCAGGGGGGCCGTTTCAGCCATGCCATCTTTCGCGAAGCCAGCTTGGTGGCTGCCAACCTAGCGGAGGGGAACTTCTTTGCCGCCGACTTCCGCCAGGCTAACCTATCTCGCTGCAACCTCTCCCAGGCTGCCTTGGTGAGTTGCCAGCTTCAGTTTGCCAACCTAGAACAAGCCATTTTGGTGGGGGCCAACCTACAGGACGCTCAGATTGAAAACACGCTCTTCAGTGGAGCCGATTTTACCGATGCCAAGCTCTCCGATGAGACGCGCAAGCTCTTAATCGAGCGGGCCAGCGGCACCAACGAGCTTACCCAACGGGATACCCTCAACACTTTGCTGGCGGGTTTGCAGCCCAAGTCGCGTAAGCTTTTTGGCTTGCTGTGAGGTTGGAGCTGTCAGACACAACTGGGCTGAGGAGAAAGCTCAAAACCGGCTGAGGTCGATCCCAGCTTCCCGGGCCATGGCTCCTATACCCTTGGCCTTGAGAGTCTTCAAGGCTTTGGTGGAAAGGCGCAGACGAACAAACCGCTTACCCTCTTCCCACCAGATGCGCTTCCACTGCAAATTGACTTCCTGCAGGCGCTTGGTGCGCCGGTGGGAGTGGGAGATGGCAAAAGCGTTGTTGCGTTTCTTGTTGGTTAGTTGGCAGCGACGCGCCATGGGATCAAAGCAAACTCAGCCTAGCTATCGTAAGGCATCTTTTTGTTGGGCAGCAAGCTGAAGTTGACTTTGCAACTGGGCTAGCTCTGCCTTCAGTCGGTCAAAGGTTTGTTGGCAGTGGTTAACGCTTTTTAGGGGCAGCTCTTCATTTTTGGCAATGCAGGTCACCTGTACAGAGCCGTCGGCAGCCTGACGGGTGCGATCCACAAACACTTCCACCGTCACCAGTTTGGTGTGGGGATTTTTTCCGGGAGGCTCGCCGGCCACCCAATAATCAAGGCTGTTGTGGAGGATATTGAGTTGGCAGCGCTCCAAAACGGCGCGGATCGACTCGCTGAGCTGCTCGGCTGAGCCCACAAGCTGGGTAACGCAAGAGTATCGAGCCATAGAACAGGCAAGCCACCACGGTTATCCTACCATTAAGTTTTCGGCTCCTGCAGCCAAAGGCGAACCGGCAAAATTGCGCTCAAGAGTACTCTACACCGGCTCGGTTAGCCCTGCTGCGAGGAGGTGAATTACGTTAGAACATGAACAACTCCCAGGAGAGTTGCCATGTTTAGGGTCTCCTGTTTGGCTCATTCTCTTTTGCTACTGGGATCCCTGGGCCTGGGTTGGATAGGCGTGTCTTTTGCCCACGCGCAGCCCTTTCAGGCGGGCGACCTGGATGGGGATGGCCGTTTGACGGTGCAGGATCTCAACCTGTTGGGGGCCTACTTGCGGGGAGAACGGGGATTGACCGACGACCAGATCCGAGCTGCCGATGTCGACCAGGATGGACGGATCACAGAAGCCGACTGGCAAGTGTTGCAGCAGCGCATTCAGGCAGCAACGGATGTGCCCACAGGACAGGTGCAGTTGGATTCCGCCTATTCGGGACAGGTGGTGGATCGGCTGACAGGGCAGCCCTTGGCCGGGGCGGAGGTGGCCATTCCGGGGGCGGGTATTTCGGTGCGCACCGATGCCCAGGGTCGGTTTCGCCTGCCAGGGCCGCTGCCGGCAGAAGAAATTTTGGTGGCGCGGCTGGAAAATTACTTGCCCTATTCCCAAAGTACAGGCAACGGTCAAGCCAGCGGGGATCGGCCTTGGCAACTGCAGTTGGAGCGCTGGGATCCCAACACAACTTTGGTACTGGAGGCGAATGTCATCCGCCTGGGGGATAACCAGTACTCACCGGAATCGGCTGCCGCCGGGCAATTTCTGGGCCCTGCCCAAGGGGTGGAGATGACCCGCTCTTTCACTTTGCAACGCCTGCCTTCGCGCCCACCGGTTTTGCGGATTGGATCCCTGATTGGGTTGGATACAGCTGCCGCCTATCGGGCCGGTCAATCCCGGATCCCCAGTGCCAACATGTCTCCCATGCAGGTCATCCTGAACGGAGTGGAAGTCGAACAGATTCACCTGGGGGGAGATAACCTACAGATTCCCCTGCCGCTGCAACCTCTGCGCCTGGGCCTGAACACTGTTACCCTGCGCACTGGCAAAACCCTGATTCAGCCCCCCATGGTCACCCGTGGTCCCCAAGTGCCGATCAGCATTCCCCTTTTCGGGGGATCCCTGCACATCTCGGTGCCGCTGGGAGGTGATACAGTCATCCGGCACGGCGGAGCCTGGGTGGATCATGACGATGTGCAGTTGGCTAACGTAACCATCGAGATCCCCAACTGACCCTGCTCCGTTCAATGGTTTTACGGCCCATACCGTCAGCCAATAGCTTGGACGTTGAATCCAGGTTGAGCGGGCCACGGGGCCTGTCGGTCAAGAGGAACAAGTTTGAGCCTGCTTTCGATAACTGACTCGATATCTGATCCGTTTGCTCAACAAGGGAAATACGTTTGCCCAACGATTGGAAGCTCCCCCTTCCAACAGCCGGCATACTGCAGTTGCTGAATGGCTCCTCTTCGATGCCTCTGGGAGTTCTGGGCATCTCGATCTTCGAGAGGGATCCCTGAGGTGGCCCATGTGAGTGAGGTGAAATCCTGGCAACCGAGCAGATCGATAACCCAAACTGAGGAGAGCTGACTATGAGTATGAGTATGAATAGGGCTTCTGCCTTCCCCTTAACCTGGCTGTGGACGGGATCCCTGGCCCTGGGGGTGACGGCCCTGGTGACCCGCCAAGTGATCTGGGGGCTCTTACCTTTGGCAGCAGCCTACCCTGCCATCCGCCGCCGCGAAGAACAGCTTGGCCAAGTTCTGGAACAGACCTGGACACAGCAGCAACAGACAGCAACCCAACTGGAGACCCTGCAAGCGCGTTTCGAGGTGCTGGACGCTCGGCTCACTGCTGAACCGTCCCTTCTGCAGCAGACCTTGGCTTCCCCGGCTGAAGCCATTCAAGAGCTCGAGCAGAAAGTAAAGGTTTTGGAGCCCATCTGGGTACAGCAGCAGCAGACGGCGGCCCAACTGGAAACATTACAAGGGCGGATCGACGCCCTCGAAGCTCGGCCCACGTCTCATCTGTCCGTGCGGCAACAGCTGGCCCCCATCACCCAGGCCATCCAGCAAATCCAGCAGCGGTTAAAAGCCGTGGAGCTGCGGTTGAATGCTCTGCCGGTATCCCAGCCCCAAGTGACTTTGGAGCAACTGGAGTTGGTGCAGGCGCAACTCCAACACCTGCAGCAGCTGGTGGCATCCCAGCCGAACCCTGCTTTTCCCCGCAAAGCCCTGGGGGTGTTCATCGACGCGGCCAATCTCCACGCCAGCGCCCAGCAGTGGGGATCCCATCTCGACTATCCCAGTCTGCTCAGCTGGCTGGCCCAGGGCAGATCCGAGATGGAAGTGCATATTTACACTGGGGTAGATCACCACAACCAAGCTCAGCATCGCTTTCTGCAGGAGTTGAGAAGGCAGGGCTATCGGGTGGTCACCAAGCCGGTGGTGATCCACGCCGACGGCAGCCGCAAAGCCAACCTGGATGGGGAGCTGATTGTGGATATGATGGCGATGTGCTCCCGCTACGAGACGGTGCTGCTGCTGAGCGGGGATGGAGATTTTGTGCCGGCCCTCAAGTACATCCGCCGCCAAGGCTGCCGGCTGGAGGTAGCCGCCTACAGGCCGAATACAAACTCGGAGCTAATTCGGATAGCCGATCGGTTCGTCGATTTGTGCGCTTGGTAGGGGACAGGAACGCTGGTGCCGCTACCTGCAAAACAGACTCCGGCCACCGGCTGAACCTTGCCATCTCAGCACAGTTACATCGATCCCTGACTCCCCTCTCCCAAGGCAGGGAGAGGGGCTGGGGGTGAGGGTAGGCGGCACAGCGTCTTAACCTTGTTTAAAGTGATCAGAAGTGCTCATCTTCTCTAACCATTTTCTGATTTGCAGTCTCAACGCCTGAGACTCGCTTGGATCAACCTTGCCCCAGCAGTCAACTTAACCCCAATTGGAGAGTCCAGATGTCAACGCAACTCACACAGCGGTTTGTGCAGGCAATGCACTATGCCCATCGCTGGCATGCTTCTCAAACCCGCAAGGGAACCGGGATCCCTTACCTCAGCCATCTGTTGGCCGTAGCAGCCATCGCCCTGGAGCATGGGGCGGATGAAGATGAAGCGATTGCCGCTCTGCTCCACGACAGCCTAGAGGACGGCCCCCACAACACAGGCGAGCCCCGGGCCCAGATTGAGCAACAGATCCGGGAGCACTTTGGAGAACGGGTGCTGCAGATCATCCTGGGATGTACGGATACCGAAAGCGATGGCTCCCGAGGCGAGCCCAAAGAAAACTGGAAAGAGCGCAAAACCGCCTACCTGAAGCACCTGGAAACGGCAAATGCCTCGGTTTTGTTGGTGGCCGCCTCTGACAAGCTGCACAACGCCCGCTGCATCTTGCGGGATTTTCGCCAACTGGGGGATAAACTCTGGCAGCGGTTTTCCGCCGGAAAAGAGGGATCCCTGTGGTATTACCGATCGTTGGCAGAGATTCTGAGGCGACGGCTGCCCGGCAATCTATCGGCGGAGCTTCAAGAGCTGGTGGCTGAGTTGCAATGCCAAGCTGGAGCGGTAATGCCTTGACAGAGACAAGCAGGGCTGAAGAAAATGCTGAGGGCAGCCCTATTCATCACACTTTTTGGGTCACGCACCTATGGTTCTCGCTGTTGGCACCCCTGCTCCTGGGTTCAACACCACTGACACCCAAGGCAACCAGGTTTCGCTGGCTGATTTTGCCGGCAAAACCGTTGTCCTCTATTTTTACCCCAAAGACGACACCCCCGGCTGTACCAAAGAAGCCTGTGGATTCCGCGACGCCTACGCCGACTACCAAAGCAAGGACGTGGTGGTGCTGGGGGTGAGCATGGACGACCAAGCTTCTCACCAAAAGTTCACCGAAAAGTACAACTTGCCTTTCCCCCTACTGGTGGATAGCAGTGGGGTGATTACCCGCGCCTACGATGTGGATGGGGGCGGCTATGCCAAGCGAGTGACCTACGTCATCGATGGCGAGGGCAAAATTGCCAAGGTCTACCAGAACATCAATACCGAAACCCATGCCCGCGATATTTTGGCGGATTTGGGTTTGTAGAAACGCTGCCTCTTTTCAGTACTCCTCGCTAGATCCCGGCCTTTGCGCATGAACGACGACATTCCGGTCGCCCGTCGCCAGTCCACTCCGGCGAAAAAAGCGCAAAGTTCGGTGCCTGCCCTGAGGTCCCGTCTAGTCTTGGGCCTGGTGATGGTTGGGCTAGTGCTCCTGGCGGGTTGGGGGATAGAGAAGTTACCGGGATCCCAGCAGGCGGCGGATCCCCAAGTTCCGGAAGAAGCCGCTCAGCCCCCTCTGCCGCATCCAACTGTGCAGAATGGGCGAGTTTCCTTGCTGGGGCACTATGCCTATTCCGAAGCTCCCGCAGATAGCTTGCGGGTGGTGGGCCACTACCGCGGTCGCGAGGTGCGCCTACGCCAGGCGGCTGCTGAAAGTTACCTACGCATGAGCGAAGCAGCTCGAGCTGCCGGTATCCGCCTTGTCCCCATTTCGGGGTTTCGCTCCATTGCCGATCAAGAGTTCTTGTTTTTTCAATTGGCTCAATCCCGAGCCTTGCGACCCGAAGAACGGGCTGCTGTCAGCGCTCCCCCTGGCTACAGCGAGCACCACACCGGCTACGCCATCGACATTGGGGATGCCGAGTTCCCCCAGTGGGATACCCAAGAAGCCTTTGAGACCACTCCTGCCTTCAAGTGGCTGCAGAGGAACGCAGCCCGCTTCGGCTTTGAGCTGTCTTTCCCCAGAAACAACCCTCAGGGGGTAAGCTACGAACCCTGGCACTGGCGCTTTGTGGGGGATCGCCACAGCCTAGAGACCTTTTACAAGCGCTAGCCAACTCCCTTCTTCTGAGGGGAGGGGGGCTGGGGGTGAGGGCCCAAAGAGCGGATGACGCGATTCGAACGCGCGACCGTCTCGTTGGCAACGAGAAGCTCTACCACTGAGCTACATCCGCGTCGGGGAATTTATGATGGCAAGTTTTGCGGTGGTTTGTCAAGTCAGGGATCCCTGGCGCATTTTGTTCCAGAATGAGAGAAGTTCATCTTTCTTTGCAGTTGCGCAAAGTCTGGGCGGGATCCCTGGCAGCGCCTGTTTGAGGGTATTGCTATGCGGGTAGCCATTATTGGGGCCGGATTGGCCGGGTTGGTGACGGCGGTCGATTTGGTTGAAGCAGGACACGAGGTGCAGCTCTACGAGGCGCGGCCTTTTGTCGGCGGCAAGGTGGGATCCTGGCAGGATGCCGATGGCAACCACATCGAGATGGGGCTGCACGTTTTTTTCTGCAACTACAGCAATTTGTTTGCCCTGATGAAAAAGGTGGGGGCCTACGAGAACCTGCTGCCCAAGCAACACACCCACACCTTTGTCAACCGAGGTGGGCAAACGGCCAGTCTGGATTTTCGCTTTCCCCTGGGGGCGCCTTTCAACGGCCTCAAAGCTTTTTTCACCACCGAGCAGCTCTCTTGGGCGGACAAGCTGCGCAACGCCTTGGCGCTGGGCACCAGCCCTTTGATTCGCGGCTTGCTGGACTATGAAGGGGCAATGCGGCAAATTCGCGCCTTGGATCGGATGAGCTTTGCCGAGTGGTTCCGCCAGCATGGGGGATCCGAGGGTAGCCTGAAGCGGATGTGGAACCCGATTGCCTATGCCTTGGGCTTTATCGATACAGAGCAGATTTCTGCCCGCTGCATGCTGACGATCTTTCAGATGTTTGCCAGCAAAACAGAGGCCTCCAAGCTCAATTTCCTCAAGGGATCCCCGGACACCTATCTCACTCAGCCTATCGTCCGCTACATCCAAGCCCGTGGGGGCCAGATCCACACCCGCAGAGGGGTCAGCCGCATTGAAGTGAACGACTCTCCTCCCTACGTGGTGACCGGCTTGCTCTTGGCCAATGGAGAGCGGGTGGAGGCAGATGTGTATGTGTGTGCAACGGCAGTGGAAGGGGCCAAACGGCTGATCCCGGAAGTATGGCGGCAGTGGCCTCAGTTCGACAACCTCTACAAGCTGGAATCCGTACCGGTGGCCACGGTGCAATTGCGCTTCGATGGCTGGGTGACGGAGCTGAACCCCCAAGGCCAGGCCAAACGAGCTGGCGAACACCCAGAGGCTCTGGGTATCGACAATCTCCTCTACACCGCCGATGCCGATTTTTCCTGCTTTGCCGATCTGGCCCTCACCAGCCCCGCCGACTACTACAAGCCGGGCCAGGGATCCCTGCTACAATGCGTGCTCACGCCGGGGGATCCCTTCATTTCCATGCCCAACGAGCAAATTGCCCAGCACGTGTTGCACCAAGTCCACGAGCTGTTTCCCTCATCCCGGCAACTGAACATGACCTGGTACAGCGTGGTGAAACTGGCCCACTCCCTCTATCGAGAAGCACCGGGCATGGATCCCTACCGCCCACAGCAAAAGACCCCAGTACCCAACTTCTTTTTTGCCGGCAGCTACACCGCCCAAGACTACATCGACAGCATGGAAGGGGCCACCCTCTCCGGCCACCTGGCTGCTCAGGCCATTCTGGCTGCCCACAGGGATCCCCAATAGGAGGACTTTCACCTGATGGCACTTGACCCCTTTGACATACTCCCCGTCATAAAGGGCGAGGATTCCGGTTCCTGGTTCTGCTACGGCACTTCCTCTGTCGGGTTGCCCTCCCATTCGCGCCAGCGGGACGGAGCCCTTGAAGCCTGCACTCTCTCGCTTTAGCGGCGCGGAGCACTTTGCGTCAGCATGAGTGCGGGAGTATGTCACAGTGGGTACCAGAAGTCTTGGCCCAAAGCCGAGAGTTGGGTAGAAGTCCAGCCCTTCGCGCCCCTCGCCAAAAAATACGCTCCATCCTATGGGATCAATACGAGCCACAGGCCCCATACCCTGAGAGTTTTGCCCAGGAAGGATGATGATCGCCCTCAACCTGCAGCCGGCTGTGAATTTAACCGATGAAGTTTTCGAGCAGCTCTGCCGGCGGAATCCTGAGCTGCGCCTGGAACGCACCGCCCAAGGAGAACTGATCGCCATGGCTCCTGCAGGCAGCGAAAGCAGTCGTCAAAACTTGAGCCTTAGCGCCCAGCTCTGGCAGTGGAACCGGCAAACTCAGCTTGGTGTGGCCTTTGACTCTTCCGCCGGTTTTGCCTTGCCCAATGGGGCCATTCGCTCTCCCGATGCCGCTTGGATGCCCAAAGAGCGCTGGCAGCAGCTCACCCCAGAGC
>NZ_JANSHM010000023.1:12941-39493 GCF_047461635.1 Synechococcus sp. W55.2
AGCGCCGTCGGTTTGCTCCTCTGTGCCCTGACTTTGTGCTGGAACTGAAGTCCCCTACCGATGAGCTGGCCACCCTTCAGGCCAAGCTGCAGGAGTACCTGGACAACGGATCCCAACTGGGCTGGTTAATCGACCCGGAAAGCGGGAAGGTCTATGTCTATCGCACAGGTCAGCCGGTGCAAGTTTTGGAGCGACCTACCAGCTTGTCTGGGGATCCCGTTCTCCCTGGCTTTGTGGTGGATCTCACCTTAATCTGGGAATAGTGCTCCCCACGCTCTAAAACTGCCCACCAGGATGAGCTCATGATTGCCCTCAACCTGCAGCCGGCTGTGAATTTAACCGATGAAGTTTTCGAGCAGCTTTGTCGGCAGAATCCTGAGCTGCGCCTGGAACGCACCGCCCAAGGAGAACTGATCGCCATGGCCCCTGCAGGCAGCGAAAGTGGATTCCGCAACGCCGACCTACTGGGCCAACTTTGGCAGTGGAATCGACGCAAGAACTTAGGTTTTGTCTTCGACTCTTCCGCCGGTTTTGCCTTGCCCAATGGGGCCATTCGCTCTCCCGATGCCGCCTGGGTTGCCAAAGAGCGCTGGCAGCAGCTCACCCCAGAGCAGCGCCGTCGGTTTGCTCCTCTGTGCCCTGACTTTGTGCTGGAACTGAAGTCCCCTACCGATGAGCTGGCCACCCTTGAGGCCAAGTTGCAGGAGTTCCTAGACAACGGATCCCAGCTGGGCTGGTTAATTGACCCGGAAAGTCGCCAAGTCCACGTCTATCGCCCCGGTCAGCCGGTACAAGTTTTGGAGCAGCCTGTGAGTTTGTCTGGGGATCCCGTTCTCCCTGGCTTTGTGGTGGATCTCACCTTAATCTGGGAATAATCGACCCACCTTTTTCCCAGGTTGGGGAGAAATGTCAGGGATCCCCAAGCTGCTTCGCTGCAATTCAAGTAACCCTGCTCTACTGCTTGGAGCCAGAACTAACCGCTGCTCCCACCCTCTCCATTAGGTCGTCCAGTTCGCTGTAGTCCGGCAAAGTGGTGTCGATGGCCTGCCCCTGACGCAACACCACTCGGTCATGCTGGGGACGGGAAAGCAGCTCATCAAAGCCACGTCCTTTGAACAGCACCAGATCTGCCGGCAAGCCCACCCCAATTTGCCCTCGCTCGGTCAAGCCCATGATGCGGGCAGGGGTGGTGGTGATGGCCTGTGGCCAATTCCCATAGGGGGTATCCAGGTGCAAAATGCGGGTGGCCTCCCGGAACACCTCCAAGCCGTCGTGATCCCCAAAGCCATAGAAGGGATCCCGGCAATTATCGCTGGCTATCATCACCGGCACGCCCAAAGCCTTCAGCTCATGCAACAGCGTCACTCCCCGCCAGCGGGGGGTATGGCCGGGGTTACGGGCTTGCAAATATAGGTTACACATGGGCAGGCTGACCACGGCAATTCCCGCCTCTCTGACCAAGGCCATAGTCTTGTGGGCCACCTCCGGCGGTTGCACGGCCAGGCTACAGCAATGGCCACACACCACCTGATGGGGAAAATCGTTGCGCAAGGCCGCCGCTGCCACGTGTCTCAACGTGAGGGATCCCGGATCATCCGTCTCATCCGTATGAAAGTCCAGAGCCAAGCCCCGCTCCTTGGCCAGGGCAAACACCCGATCCAATTGCCGATCCAGTTCCGGCCCCATCGCCGCCACCCCACCCAGGATCCCGCCCACTTCCGCCACCTTGTCCGCCAGCTTTTCTGCTGCAGGGGTGAGAAAGGTATCCAAGCTCAGAAGCGCGACCGCCTGGAGTTCCAGCTTGCCCGCCCACTCTCGGCGCAGCTGAACAAACACCTCCCAGCTGGCCCCCATAACCTGAGGATTCTCACAGACCAGATGGGTGCGCACTGCCTGGGATCCATGGGCATAGCTGCAGCGCAAACCAAAGCTGAAGCGACGGTAGAGATCCTCCCGAAACTGCTCCGGATCCCCGTCATAGGCTTGCTTCATCTTCACCCAATCTTCCTGCCCGGCCTGCCTCGCCCCGGCAAAGGTACCATCGGGATTGGGGGTGCGCGGCCACACATGTCCCTTGTCCAGGTGGGTATGGATGTCCACAAAACACGGCCACACTTGGCCCCGCCTTAGATCCACGCTGGGGATCCCCTGGGGCGGGATCCCTGTTGCCGCCTGGATTTGGCGGATCTGCCCCCCTTCGATTTCCAGATCCAGCAACACCAGGTTATCGCGGTTGGGAACAGCTCCTGGCACCGCCTCCTTCAGTACCGACAGGGGAACCTGAGCATTCAGCAGCCAGTAGTGGGCAACGCCGGGGATCTGCATGGCGGGCAACGAAAAAAGCAGCTCTCCATCGTAAAGGGATCCCGGCCTATCCAGATGAATCCAGTGCTACAGCAGCTAGGCAAACTGGCCCACCACCTGCATGGCAAAACTGAGCAAAATGAAGGCCAACCAGGGGGAAAAGTCCAAGCCACCAATGGGGGGAATGATGCCGCGGAACAGGTTGAGATAGGGATCGGTGAGTTGGCTGAGCACCGACAGGATGGGGTTAGACCAGTTCAGTTGCGGGAACCAGCTCAGCAAAATCCGCACGATCAGCAGAGCATTGTAAATGACAATGAACTGGTAAAGGGAGCGGAACAGCAAAGACGCGGCAGTGCCGTAGACCAACCCCAGGGAGAGGCCGTCCACCCAAGCGAGAGGAGACAACAAGTGACTGAGCATCATGGTTGGGAAAAGTAGGGAAACAACTCGATCAACTCAACATCCATTAAGCTGAAGCACCTTCGCCAGAGGCAGACCTGGCCCAGGATCGCAACTCAGCCGAGAGAGGATGGCAGAACCTAGAGAGGAAAGCCGCTGCCGCCTCTAGTTTGGCATGGACAGGGATCCCCTGCTCAAGGCTTTTCCTCAACAGCCCTGGAAGAGGTTTCCTTGACGAGCAATTGCGTGCGCATGGCCTGAATCGCCTCGTTTAACTCGGCAATCTTGGCCTCTAGAGTGCGGCGGGCTTGAGCAATGCGTTCTGCCTCATTTTCCCACTTCCTCCAGTCGCTGGACATGGCCGACTCACCCGAAGCACTGAGGCGCGGTCGTTCAGGGGCTACCGAGGTGCCGTTGAGGCGATCTGGATCCCGGCGTTGGCCTTCGGCGGATCCCTTGCTGAGTCGAGGGGCAAGCACAAACCCAATGACCCCGCCGATGATCCCTCCCAACAGGGCGCCGGTCACTACACCCGCAATGAAGTCACCTTTCTGATCTGCCACGCTTTTGTCCAGCTCAATAACAATAAACTTGAGTCATCTTCTTCTGTTCTACCTTTCCTGTCCCACTCCTGCCAGCAAATCCGACCAAGGTTGAGGTAGCCGCCAGCGGCTGAGATGTTCCAGATGGGCTTGCACCTGCTCCCTCAACTCGGCAAGCGTGTGTTGCAGATCGCCGGTCGAGGGTAGGGATCTCAGCGTTGCCTGCCAGAGGTAGGCCGGGGAAAGTTCAGGGCTGAGCAACTGCCACAAACGCTGCAGCTCCTCAAAGTGAAGGCGATCATCTTCTGTGAGGGAAAGCACCAACTGGCGACGCAGATCGCGGGCCTCTTCCGACATCAGGTAGCGCAAACCCGTTTGGGCGGTGGGTAACCAATCCAATCCCCCATCGCTGCGGGCAATTTGAATCAGGTTCTCCAGGCGGTTCCAGCGGAACTTACCATCCTTGATCAACACTTGCAGCAGCCGTTGGCGAATACGCGGCGATTCATCCGTCAGCAGGCGCTTGGCCACATAGGGATAGGCCACACCGACGATGCGGAACTGGGGATAGAGGCTGAGGGCTACTCCCTCTTGGGTCACCAAAGAGCGGATCACCAGAGCAAAGTGGGAGGGCACCTGAAAGGGGTAGCGGTACATCAAGTCGGAGAACTGATCTGTGGCCGTTTTGAAGTTAAAGTTGACCACCTCTTGGGTCAGCACGTCTGCCAGCACCTTTTCCAAGGCGGGGATCAGCTCTTGGCGGCCGACATCCGGCTGCAAAAAGCCCAGATGAATAAAGTCATCGATCAGGGCGTTGTAGTCGCGATCCACCAGGTGAACCAGAGCATCCACCAAGTACTCCTTCATTTCCTCGGTAAGCTGATCCATCATGCCGAAATCGATGTAGGCCAAGCGACCATCGGCCAGGGCGAACAGGTTGCCCGGATGGGGATCCGCGTGGAAAAAGCCGTATTCCAGCAATTGCTTGAGGGCAGCAACCACCCCGATACGCACCAATTGTTTCACCTCCAGGTTGGCTGCTCGAATGCGCTCCACATCCGTCAGCTTGATGCCGTCGATCCACTCCAGGGTCAGAACCCGGCGGGTGCTGTAAGCCCAGAAGATGCGCGGCACGTACACATCCGGATCGTCGCGGAAGTATTCGGCGAAGCGCTCGCAGTTTCGCCCTTCGTGCAGGTAGTCGATCTCTTCAAAAAGCTTGCGGCCAAACTCATCGACCACCGCCGTCAAAGTACTGCCCAGGTTTAAGGGCAGCCAGGGGCCCAGCCATGTCGAGGCCCAGCGAATCAGGTACAGATCCAGGCTCAACTGCTCTCGCAGATGGGGTCGCTGCACCTTCACCGCCACCCATTCGCCGCTGTGCAACTGCGCTTTGTAAACCTGGCCCAAACTGGCAGCAGCCACCGGCTCTGGAGAGATCTGGGCAAAGATCTCGGCAATCGGACGGCCCAACTCGGATTCGATGCGGGCAAATGCTTGCTCGGAAGGAAATGGCGGCAGTTGATCTTGCAGTTGGGTGAGTTCTTCTAGGTAGTCTTTGCGCACCAGATCGGGGCGGGTGGAGAGGGCCTGACCCACCTTGATGAACGTTGGCCCCAGGTCGCTGAGCAGCTTTCGCAACTGCACCGAGCGCCGTCCCACATTGCGATCAGTGTGTCCCCATAGTTGATCCCAGCGCAAACAGAGGACAAACCACAAGAAAGGCCAGAGAATGGCCAGCGCCCGACCGATCACTTGGGGCAGGCGCCAGCGGTAATAGCGGCAGATCAATTGCGGATCGTAAACTTCCAAAGCGGCAATGGGCGAAGTTCTACTAAACACACTCCAGCGATCTCACAGTCTTTTGTTTTGAAGCTCTTGGTATCCATCTTAACAGAAAAAGCCTCGCCGTTTCTGCGCAAGGGCCTGTCAGCCCCATCCTGCCCCCTTCTCGGCCAGGGCCGGCCTGTTTCCCCCTCAAAAGCCTCGCCGTTTCTGCGCAAGGGCCTGTCAGCCCCATCCTGCCCCCTTCTCGGCCAGGGCCGGCCTGTTTCCCCCTCAAATGATGGTGTTGTCCGGGATCACCGAGTCTTTGATGATGGTGACGATGCCGTTGCTGATCCAGATCCCTTCCTCTTCCCGCTGCGCTTCGGTGACGTGATCCTTGTTGAGGATGCGGACATTGCGCCCAATGCGGGCATTCTTATCCACGATGGCGTTGACAATGTGAGAGTTGGCCCCGATGCCCACTGGTGGGATCCCTTCCTCTAGCCTGGCCTGCCGCTCTTCTACCGACTCGTAGTAATCGGCTCCCATTACCAGGGTGTTTTCCACAATGGTGTTGGCCTCCAAGCGGCTGCGAATGCCGATGATGGAGTTGCGAATTTGGGCGTTTTTGATGATGCAGCCATCGGCGATCATGGAGTTGACGATCTGGGAGTCGAGGATTTTGTTGGGGGGCAAAAAGCGCGGGCGGGTGTAGATGGGCATTTCGCTGTCGAAGAAGCTGAAGGGCGGGTTGGGCTGCTGCACCAGTGCCAGATTGGCCCGGTAAAAAGCCTCGATGGTGCCGATGTCTTCCCAGTAACCCTTGAAGAGGTAGGCTTGCAGATGGTACTTGCCGATGGCTGCCGGCAGCACCTCTTTGCCAAAGTCGGTGTGCTCCTTGACTTTGAGCATCTCGATCAGAGCTTCTCGCTTGAATACATAGATGCCCATGGAGGCGATGTAGGGCTTGGCTTTGGCTTCTTCCGGGCTGAGGCCGAGGGCTTGCGTGTCCACCTGACAGGCTTTCAGCAGATCTCCTGTCGGCTTTTCCTTGAAATCGACGATGCAACCGTTCTCGCCAAGCTTGAGCAAGCCAAAACCCGAGGCCACTTTTTCTTCACAGGGGAGCACCGCCAGGGTCACATCGGCCCCAACCTGCCGGTGATGGTGGATGAAGGGGCGGTAGTCCATGCGGTAGAGGTGATCCCCAGATAGGATGAGGAAGTCCCGCGGCTTCCAGGAGTCCATCAGCCAGAGGTATTGGCGGACAGCATCGGCGGTGCCTTGGAACCAATCGGGATTATCAGGGGTTTGTTGGGCCGCCAAAACGTCCACAAAGCCGCCTGTAAAGGGAGACAAGCGGTAGGTGTTGACGATGTGGCGGTTTAGAGAGGCCGAGTTGAACTGGGTGAGGACGTAGATTTTTTCGATGTCGGAGTTGATGCAGTTGCTGACCGGGATGTCGATGAGGCGGTATTTGCCGGCCAGGGGCACAGCGGGTTTGGCGCGGCGCTTGGTCAGGGGATAAAGTCGGGTGCCACGCCCACCTCCCAAGATGATCGCCAGTACATCGCGCATGGTTGTCCTCCACCAGGCTACACCCAATAGCATAGACTGCTGCGGGGCCACCTAAACGGCTGTCCTGTCGGATCTGGCCGGGCTGCTCGGAAAGGGGAACAAGTTGGCAAGACAGAATGCAGGGAGAGCTGATGGCGCGCATCCTGGCCTTTACCAACAACAAAGGGGGCACTGGCAAGTCCACCCTCTGCGTCCACGCGGCTCAGTTGACGGCCCAACGGGGATACCGAGTTCTGCTCATCGATCTCACGTCCCAGGCCACTGCCAGCAGTCTCTACTTGGAAGAGGCCGGATCCTTGCCGGCACCGGAAACGGTTTGGGCCAGCTTACACCCGCAACACCAACGTCCTCTGGAAGAGGTGATCTACTGCACCGACAAGGGGGTAGATGTGGCGCCCTCCCACAGCACCATGGCGGAAGTGGCGGCCCAACTGGCTGCTGCTGGAGAGATGGGGCAGAATCTGTTGCAGCGCCAACTGGATCCCTTGCTGCCGGACTACGACTTCATCTTTCTCGATACGCCGGGAGAACTGAATGCCCTCACCGCCAATGCCCTGCGGGTGGCCCAGCGGGTGTTGATCCCGACACGGCTCAACCGCGCCGATTTCTCCTGCACGGAAGTAACCTTGCGCTACATTGAGGCCCTGAAAGGCCAGCTCAGCCAAGCCCGCGCCATTTTGACAATGCTGGATGACCGCTATCTGCCGGGGGGCATTTGGTCGGGATCCCACACCGGGCAATTGTACGTGCAAGCGCAACAGATTTTTGCGGATGTGCTTTCACCCGTTACCATTCCAGATAGCAGCGATTTGCGCATCGCCTTTGACTACGGCTTGACGGTGATGGACTATCGGCCTGGATCGGCGGTGTGTCAGCGGCTGCTGCAGTTTGTTGAACGCGAGGTGCTCTTGTGACTGGATCTGACCGCAGCCTCTTTCCTTCGTCGGGGGAAATTTCCCGCCGCTCTGGCGGAATTCGGCGCAAGGCCGGTGCTAAAACCAGTTCAGAGCCCACCTCCGCAGAGTCTACTCCCACAGGCGAGGAGCCGACAACGATGTCTTCTCAGTCTCCCCCAGAACCAACCCCAGAATTGCCGGAAATTGCAGCCCTCAAAAGCCAACTGGCCGAAGCTCAACAACTCTTGCAGGACTACCAAAACAAAGTCTCTACCCTGCAAGCTCAATTGCAGCAGGTTACTGCCCATCGGGACGAATTGCAAAAGGCGCTGGCGCAGTTGCAAGCGGTTGCGGACGAGCGGGCCAAAACCATCCAGGAGTTACGGAAACCCAAAGAGCAAGCCCCCATCATTCAGCCCAAACCCCAATCCTCGCCTCTGCACGCGCAAAAGAAGATCATGAATCGGCCCATCTTCGACAATGTATCAGCTACCGATGAAAGCATGCCTCCCTATCTGCTGGATTGACTGGGATGGAAGGGATCCCTAAGGGCGTGATTTGGATGGGGTCTCCACCTGTTCTGCTCCCTCCTGTTTTCAGCCCGACCTGTGCTTTTTTCCCTGCTTCCTGGAGATCCGGGATTCGATAGCTGGATATTGGATTTGGACAACCGTCGTTCTCGCTGCCCTTCTCATGAGCCAATCTCCATCGACTCTCCCTGCTGGTGATGCCATTCCGCCCCACGGGGGCACCCTGATCAACCGCATTGCCCCGCCTGAGCAGGCGCAGGAGCTGCGTTCCAAAGCCGAACATTGCCCCATCCTCTATCTCGACGAGCGGGCCCAATCGGATCTGGAGATGATCGCCATTGGGGGCTTCAGCCCGCTAACGGGGTTTATGGGGCGGGAAGATTACCAGGCCGTTCTGGAAACGATGCACCTGGCCAATGGCTTGGCTTGGTCGCTGCCGGTCACCCTGCCGGTCTCCTCGGAAGTGGCAGCGGGTCTGAAAGAGGGGCAAATGATTGCCTTGGCCAGTGCCGAGGGCAAGATCCTGGGCCTACTGGAGCTGACGGAGAAATTTACCTACGACAAAACCCGCGAAGCCCGGCAAGTTTATCGCACCACCGATGAGCAACATCCAGGGGTAAAGGTGCTCTACGAGCAGGGATCCGTCTATTTGGCCGGCCCCGTCACCCTCCTGCAGCGGGATCCCCACCCTCTTTTTCCGGCCTACCAGATTGACCCGGCCCAATCGCGGCAACTGTTTCGGGAAAGAGGCTGGAGAACCATTGTAGGCTTCCAAACCCGCAACCCCATCCACCGCGCCCATGAATACATCCAAAAATGTGCCTTGGAGATTGTGGACGGGCTATTTTTGCACCCGCTGGTGGGGGCTACCAAAAGCGACGACATTCCCGCCGATGTGCGTATGCGCTGCTACGAGGTGTTGATCGAAAAGTACTACCCCAAGGAGCGGGTGATCTTGGCCATCAACCCTGCGTCGATGCGCTACGCCGGCCCCCGCGAGGCTATTTTCCATGCTCTCATTCGCAAAAACTATGGCTGTACCCATTTCATTGTGGGGCGGGATCACGCCGGGGTGGGGAACTACTACGGTACCTACGATGCCCAACACATTTTCGATGAGTTCCAGCCGGGGGAGCTGGGCATCATTCCCTTGAAGTTTGAACATGCTTTCTATTGCACCGTCACCGGCACCATGGCCACGGCCAAGACCAGCCCCAGCCAGCCTCACCAGCGCATTCACCTCTCAGGTACCAAGGTGCGGGAAATGCTGCGCCGCGGTGAAGTGCCCCCGCCGGAGTTTTCTCGACCAGAAGTGGCCCGGCTGCTGGCCGAAGCCATGCGAGAGCGGGGTTAACCCTGGGAATCTCCCTAAGTGGCAGTCAAAAAGGGCCTGGGACAGACCAGACCCTCTGTATTGAAAGTTGTATTGAAAGTTGAACTTGAACCAGATTCCAGTCGAGTATCAGGCCGGCTCCGCTAGATTGATTGTCGGGTTGCGGTCGAAGAAGCCCCAAGGTACCAGCCTAAAGCCCGTTCTGTGTACAGGCATGACGGGCCAATCCTCATCCCATGAAAAAAACTCTGCCCAACGGCATGGGGAGAATGTATGATGGGGAGCCCGCGTTTCTACAGAACTCCCTCGAAGTCAAGCAGCCCTGAATAGGCAGCAACAGTTCTCATCCCGCCTCAAACCAGAGTTGTTCGGGATCCACATAATAGCAGCGGGCATTGTCCGCACAGATCAGCGCCCAGCCGTTTTGGTCGGCCTCGACCAAAGTATACTCACACTGGGGAATGAAATAGCCTTGGTGGTTTCGGGTATCGCTCTTAACCCAAACGGTCTGACGGTTCATCTTAAAGTTCCTCCCATCTGCAGTCAAAGGGGTCAAAAAAGTGAGGTTGGAAAACGGGACTCGATTCAGTGGCTATGGAAGCGGCGGCAGTGCAACACCACTGCAATATAATGAAGTGCAGCCACCGCCGAGCTAAGCATCTCGCGCCAGCCCGGAGTTCAATCTCATCAATCAACTGAGGCCGGGGAAGAGAAGCGACGAGAGCTAACCCCTATCGATAAATGGATCCCATATTGCTATTGGGTACAAGAAGTTTAGCACCAACTCCATGAGAACATCGCTAAGAGTTGTAGATTAAAATAAAAAGCTCTAGATTTTCCTAAAGTCTTGTTGCAAAACAAGGAATAGGGTCACTTAATCTTCTTCAAAGAGCCAGTTGTAAATCTTGCTCAAGTGGGGCCAAGCAGGACGGCGGTTCCCTCCCTCTTGCAGGTTGGATTTGACACCCTCAATCTGCTCGGGATCCCGTGCCAAGATTTGCTTAATGGCCTCCACCTGCTGGCGTACCCCGGTTTTTTTCAGCTCCAGCATGGCCAGGGTCAGATTCACACGGGGCTGAGCATCCACCGGATCCAACTTCACAGCAGTCTGGGCGGCCTTCAGAGCTTTTTCCGCCTGACCTTCCAGAAGATAAAGCCAGGACAAGCACGTCCAAGCCGCCGCCGCCTTTGGGGATCCCTTACAGATTGACTCAAAAGAGGGAATTAACGTCTTGGCTGCTTCCCCGGATTCATAGCGCCGAATCCCTTCCTGAAACAATTCTTCAATTTTTTGGCTCATCTCCCCCAACCCAGCACATCAACCTATTGACAAAATCGACAAGCTACCCGTGTAGGGTCGCTCTTGCCTGCTCGCTCATCTGTTGTAGCGCACTGCCGCTGGGGAGAGGGATCCCTTCTCCTTCAGCCAGCCAGAGCCAATACTCGATATTGCCGGCAGGGCCAGTGATGGGCGACCACGTGTAGCCTTGCACCTGCCAACCCTGAGCCATAGCCGAGCGCATCACCGTCTCCAGCACGCGGGCATGGACAACCGGATCCCGTACCACCCCCTTTTTACCCACCTGGTCTCGGCCCGCCTCAAACTGGGGCTTCACCAGCAACAGCGCCTCCCGTGGGAAACGCAACAGGTTCCAGAGAGGATCCAACACCTTGGTTAGGGAAATAAAAGAGAGATCCACCACTGCCAGATCTGGCCAGCTTGGAGTAGGCACCTCCGTTCCGTAGAGATCGACAGGCTGCAGGTAGCGCAGATTGGTTCGTTCCTTGAGGATGACCCGTGGGTCGGTTCGCAGAGACCAAGCCAGTTGCCCATAGCCCACATCCACTCCGTAGACCCGCTGGGCTCCCCGTTTCAACAAGCAGTCTGTAAAACCTCCTGTGGAAATGCCCGCATCCAAACAAATACGACCCTGCACCTGAACAGGAAAAGTTTGCAGCGCCCCCTGTAGCTTTTCTCCCCCCCGTGAGACAAAAGCAGGTCCAGACTGGACTTGCACCGCTGGATCCCCGCTCACCCAGGTTCCAGGCTTTTCCGCCCGCACCCCATTTAGAAAGACTTCTCCTGCCAAAATGGAGCGTTGCGCTTGCTGGCGTGAGGAAAAATATCCGCGCTCCACCAACCAGCTATCCAGACGCACCCGCTTGGCCATCTCGCCGGTGCCTCACCTTGCATAGATCTTCCCGCCCATTAGAATAGGCGAGCGGGATCCCAACTGACCAGAATTGAGGGATCGCCAACAGCAGATTAGCCGAACCGTCCGCTCACGTACTCTTCCGTTTCCCGATGGGCGGGAGAGTTAAAGATTTTCTCAGTGCGGTTAAACTCCACCATCCGTCCGTAGCGAACCCCCTCTTCGTCGACTTCAGTGTTGAAGAAGGCGGTAAAGTCGGAGACCCGCGCTGCCTGCTGCATGTTGTGGGTAACGATAATGATCGTGTAGCGACGGCCCAGTTCCTTGAGCAACTCCTCAATGCGCAACGTGGAGATTGGATCCAACGAGGCACAAGGCTCATCCATCAGGATAACCTCCGGCTGGATGGCCAAGGTGCGGGCAATGCAAAGACGCTGCTGCTGTCCCCCCGAAAGGGAGAGCCCACTCATCTTCAGCTTGTCTTTCACCTCATCCCAGAGGACGGCCTGACGCAATGCGCGCTCTACCAGCTCATCCAAGTCTCCTTGGTAGCCGTTGACCCGTGGCCCAAAGGCAATGTTGTCGTAGATTGATTTGGGGAAAGGGTTGGGCTTTTGGAACACCAGGCCAACTCGCCGCCGCACTTCAGCAGGGTCTACATCGGGATCGTAGATGTTTTTCCCGTGAAAAATGACGGATCCCTCCACTCTCGCCCCCGGGATCAGATCGTTCATGCGGTTAAAGCAGCGCAGCAAAGTACTCTTGCCGCAGCCGGAAGGGCCAATAAAAGCAGTGATGTGATTCTTGGGAATCTTCAGAGAAACCTGCTTCACCGCCAAATGAGAGCCGTAGTAAACACTGACTGCTTGCGTTTCCAGCTCAACAGTTAGGTTGGCGGATTTCTCAGAGGAATCAGGAGTGCCGGGAAATGGAGGGCGCATAGGAGTACCAGAGGTAGACGTTGCTTCAGAACCCAAACTCAAAATCGAAGAATAGTGAGGCAAAAATCTCAGAAGAAACAGATCAGATAGTAATGGTTTCCTGACGACGGCTCAGCAGCAGCCGGAAACTGATCGTGGTGATCAAAACCAGAATCACCAAAGCCAAGGCTCCTCCCCAAGCAATTTTCTGCTGGTTCTCGAAGGGAACAATGGCAAAGTTGTAGATCAGCACCGCCAGCGAAGCTACTGGCTTCAGCAAACCATCGGGCCATAGGAAACTGAACAGAGCGGTGAAGATTAGAGGCGCTGTTTCCCCTGCTGCTCGGGCAATGGCCAAAGTCACCCCCGTTAGGATCACCGGCAAGGCAGCCGGCAAGACAACTCGAAACACGGTCTGCACCCGGGAAGCGCCCAGAGCATAGGCAGCAGCCCGAGTATCCGCCGGCACCAAGCGCAGAGCCTCTTCGCAGGAGAGGATGATGATCGGCAAAGTCAATACCGATAGAGCTACTCCGCCAGAAAGGGCAGAAAAGGTCTTGGTGGAAAGCACCAGCACCCCATAGGCGAACACGCCAGCGATGATGGAAGGAACCCCCGTCAGCACTTTGATAATGAAACGCAGAGATGATGCTGTAGAACTGTTCTGGCCGAACTCCGAGAGATAGATCGCAGCAAATAGACCAATAGGGAAAGTGATTGTAATGGCAATCGATACCACAATGATCGTTCCCAGCACAGCGTTGCCAAAGCCACCCACCTGATCTCCAGGAGGAGGAGGAAGCTGGGTTAAGGTCTGCCAATTGAAGCGCTCAATGCCATTGACGAAAACATAGTAAAGGATGGAAGCGAGCACAACAATCGCAAAAATGCTGGAAGCAAAGGTCAGGCCTGTCATCACCCAGTCGAGCACGACGCGCTTGGATCTGACTTTGCGTTTGAACAAATTGGCCTGTGCTGCCACTTGTGTCGCCATGTTCCTCTACTCCCGAGAAGCCGTCAAAGCAAACTTGACCTGACGAACCATCAGCTCAGCGATGATGTTGACCACCAGCGTAATGACCAGCAAGATCAAAGCCGCATACATCAGAGCCGAGATCTGCTTGTCGGCTGCTTCTGCAAACTCGCTGGCCAGCAATGCAGGGATGTTGCTGGCAGGGGCCAAAAGCGAGACTCTAATCCCCCGCGCATTGCCAATCAGCATTGCCACCGCCATGGTCTCGCCCAGGGCGCGTCCCAAACCCAGCACCACAGCCCCCAACATACCCCCAATCGCAGCCGGTAGTACCACTCCAAAAATGGCTTCCCATCGCGTAGCCCCCATCGCATAGGCAGCCGCGCGCAGCTCAGGAGGAACAGCCACCAAAACCTCCCTGGCGATGGCTGTAATGATGGGGATAATCATGATCCCCAAGACAACCCCTGCCGTCAGCATCCCCGGCCCAATCGGTGGTGTGCTGAAAATGGGAAGCCAATTGAAGTTCTCGTACAGGAACATCTGAACGGGGCGGAAGAAGGGGATGAAGACAAACAATCCCCAAATGCCGAACACCACACTGGGAATAGCCGCCAACAGCTCAACCACAATGATCAGAGCCAGACGCAAGGACTTCGGAAGAAAATCCTCGCTCAGAAAAATAGAGATGCCAAAGCTAAAAGGAACCCCCACAATCAGAGCGATGAGAGAAGTCACTAGCGTGCCGTAGATCTGTGGCCAGGCCCCATAGATATCCTCGACCGGATCCCAGGTTGTGCTCCAGAAGAAACTCAGTCCAAACTTGCTGATAGCTGGCAAAGACTGAATGCCGATCTCCAGAGCAATCCAGAGCAGCAGGAAGGCCGAGAAAAACACGGCAATCCGCGTAGCCCAGATAAAAACCTGGTCGCGCCGGCGCTGGAAAACCGGTCGAGGCTGAAACAGAAGGTTGCTGTCAGAAGAAAGGGAGCTCATACGCCTGGAGCTAGGGATAGTTGTTGACACGCCCCCCGTCCTAAAGAACGGGGATTCTTGTTCCTGGTTCTACTTAGTAAAAGTTCTTACGGAGTGATATTTTCTAGCGCAGCCAGAGCTTTTTGCCGCGTTTCTTCCGGCAGAGGGACATATCCCAACTGCTCAGCGAAAGCCTGCCCCTCAGTGAGGCCGTAGCGGAGAAACTCTTTAACGGCCTTGGAAGTCTCGGCTTTGGGGTAAACCTTGTAGGCAAGGATCCAGGTGTAGCCCACAATAGGGTAAGAGTCTTCCCCACTAGGATCCGGATCGATCCCCAGCAAACGCTCGTCGAGCTGAATTCTGGCCAGCGCCGCTTTCTCCGTCTCGACGTTGGGAGTTACAAACTTGCCTGCCCGGTTTTCCAGACGGGCAATGTTCAGGTTGTTGAGCTTGGCAAAGCCGAATTCCACGTAGCCAATCGAGCCAGAAATTTGCTTGATCTGCTCGGAAACCCCTTCGTTCCCGCGCGCCCCTACGCCGGTTGGCCAGTTTACCGAAGGGCCGCGACCCACCTTTTGCTTCCACTCTGGGCTAATAGCGTTGAGGTGAGTGGTGAAGATATCGGTGGTACCACTTCCATCAGAGCGATGCACGACGGTAATCGGCAAATCCGGGAAAGTCACCCCTGGGTTAAGGCCAGCCAGCAGGGGATCGTTCCAGTTCTTGATCTTGCCCAGGAAGATATTCGCCAGTGCCAGGCGGGAAAGGCGGATTTCGGGGCCCACCCCAGGAATGTTGTACGCTGCAACTAACGCTCCGCCCACCATGGGTACAGAAACCATCCCTTTGGGAGGGTTAGCCTCACTCTCAATTTGGTTGATCTCTTCAGGACGGGGCACGCTGTCAGTGGCACCGAAATCGACCGTGCGGGCTACAAACTGCCGACGACCCGCACCGCTTCCTACAGACTGATAGTTGACCTGGATGTTAGGGTTTTTCTTGCCAAACTCTTGGGCCCAAGTTTGATAGATGGGGGCCGGGAAGGTCGCCCCAGCGCCATTGATGGTGATGGTCTGCTGAGCAAACACCCGCTGCCAATTCGTCTGACTGGCCGCAAAGCCGGCAACAGTGGCAGATAGAAACTTCAGGAAAGAACGACGCTCCAAGGGGTGCAACGTCACCATACAGATCTCCTCTCCCAGATGAAGACAAAATCTCAGTCCAGCTCTAAAAAAGGCTATTCTACTTCAGAACTTCACCCAGCCCAATCAAAACTCGTTGAACCAGGTGAACCAATGCCGCCTGGAAGCTTAGAGGCAACTCTCAAGCTAAGCCTGCGATCCTCAACAAGCCTTCAACCGATCGCAACATCCCAGGGATCCCTCCGAGCACGCGAGGTTTCCCACGGAACGCTCCATCGAAGACTTCACCAGTTCGCCCAGCTACTATAACGTAAAGGTCAGTTGTTTTTGGTTAAAACGAGGTTAAGCCCAGGTTATCTCTGGGGATATCCGCCAAATGTTGCAAACCCCTCAAGGGATCCCCTTTGGTGTCAGCCACTCCCTATCCTGGATTGGGTATCTCCCAAAACAGAGAACTTCCGCCTTTTGAGTTTGGAAAGGTGGCTTCTTCATCTTCCCGCCAAGGTTCAGAGCTGGAAGAGGACTCTAGAGACCTGCCAATCGGGAATAAGCTCTGAGAAGGGATCCCCTATGCCGACGGGCTGGTGGCTATGGCACTCTGGGCTGACGATGAACCTGCTGAGCCTCTAGAATGGAAGGCTGTCGAGAAAATGAAGTGCCTTCCCCGATGTCGAAACGTAACATGCAGGTTGTGCTGCGCCAGGCGATCCCAGGGCTGGGCAAGCCCGGAGAGATTGTCAACGTCAAGCCCGGCTATGCTCGCAACTACCTCTTCCCGCGGCAGATGGCGGTGCGGGTTACCCCTGGCATATTGAAAGAGCAGCAGATGCGTCTGGAGCAGGAAGCGGCTCGTAAACTGGCAGAAAAACAACGGGCGGAAAACTACAAGACCGCTCTGGAGACCATTGGTCGCTTCGTCATCCGTAAGAAAGTGGGAGAACACGACCTCCTATTTGGGCAGGTGACCACCAGCGATATTGCTGAGGTGGTGCTGGCTACCAGCGGTCTAGATATCGACCGCCGCAACATTCTCCTCAACGAGGAGATCAAGAAAACCGGGGTTTATCCCGTGCAGGTAAAGTTACACCCCGAAGTTACCGCTACGCTGCGCATTCAGGTTACTCCCGAATGAGGACTCACCTTCGAGGATCCCTGAGTTCCCGTGAGGGATCCCGGGGTGAGTAGGGTTTTTGCCTTAGGCAACAAGCGGGTATGCTCAGCCTAGAGCTTGACCCGCCTGACGATTGGAGCTGACTGGCTGAGAGGCCGGTTGCCCTAGGGCTGGGTTGATTTTCCTATCCTGGCTTGTGGTGATCAGCGATTACGACTTAACGGGTGGGGATCGGCTTCCTCCCCAGAACATAGAAGCTGAGGAGGAGATCCTGGGGGGCATTCTCCTTGATCCGGATGCATTGATGCGGGTCGCGGAGTTTCTGCGTCCGGAGATGTTTTACATCTCTGCCCACCAAGAGATTTACCGGGCTGCCCTCCAACTGCACAGCCAAGGCCAACCCACCGACTTGATGACTGTGTCTGCCTGGTTGGCAGATCATCACCTTCTGGAGCGGGTGGGGGGAACGGTGGCGATTCGTCGCCTGCTAGAGCAAACCGTCAGCAGCGTCAACATCGACCAGTATGCCCGCCTGGTGATGGATAAATACATGCGCCGCCAGTTGATCCAGGTGAGCAATACCTTGGCTCGTTTGGCCTACGATACCAGCCAGCCCCTGTCTCAGGTGATGGATCAAGCCGAGCAGGAGGTGTTTCGACTCACCCAAGAGCGGGTGCAGCGTAGCCTCATCCCGGCCTCTGAGGTTTTGGTCAATATCTTCTCGGATTTGGAAGAGAAGTTCCAAAGCGGGGCACAGCTTCCGGGGATCCCGACCAAATTCATCGACCTGGATAACCTGACCCAGGGCTTGCAGCGATCCGATTTGTTGATCCTGGCCGGTCGGCCTTCGATGGGGAAAACCAGCCTGGCCCTCAACATTGCCCAAAATGTGGCTGCCTACGCCAAGCAGCCGGTCGCTATCTTTAGCCTGGAAATGTCTCGGGAGCAACTGGTGCAGCGGCTTTTGGCCAGCGAAGCCCGCATCGACAGCAGCCGCCTGCGTTCTGGGCGCATTAGCGAACACGAGTGGCAGCGCCTGGGCCAAGCCATTGGTTTTTTGTCGCAATTGCCCCTTTTCATCGACGATACCCCTGACTGTACTGTTACAGAAATTCGCTCCAAAGCGCGGCGTTTGCAGGCGGAACAGGGGGGAACGTTGGGGATGGTGTTGATCGACTACCTACAACTGATGCAGGGATCCGCCGCCGACAACCGGGTGCAGGAGCTGTCGCGCATTACCCGTGGTCTCAAGGCCATGGCCAAAGAGCTGATGGTGCCGGTGCTGGTGCTGTCTCAGCTCAGTCGGGCTGTCGAGTCGCGCTCCGATAAACGTCCACAACTGGCAGACCTGCGGGAATCGGGCTGTCTGGCCGGGGATACGCAGGTGATGGATGTGGATCGCGGCAAGATCTGGCGGCTGGATCAACTGGCGGCCCTGCCGGCTGCGGCGGAACTGCCCCGTCTGCTCAGCTTGAACGGGCGCGGGCGCTTGGTGCCCCAACAGCCTGTGAAAGTGTTTCGCAGCGGTCACCAGCCCACTTGTCTTCTGAAAACCCGCCTCAACTTTTCCATTCGCGCCACCGGCAATCACCCCTTTTTCACCCAACAGGGCTGGAAAACCCTGGATGAGCTGCAATTGGAAGAAGAGGTGGCGGTGGTGGTGCAGGAGGGGCTGATCTGGGATCCGGTGGTGTTCATCAGCGAGCCGGGGGAGCCTCAGCCGGTTTACGACATCGAAATGCCCCGCCATCACAACTTCGTGGCCAACGGTCTGCTGGTTCACAACAGCATCGAGCAGGATGCCGATCTGGTGATGATGATCTATCGCCCGGAATACTACGATCCCAACACCAGCGATCGCGGCATTGCCGAGGTCATCATTGCCAAACATCGCAACGGCCCCACCGGCACTGTGCGCCTGCTGTTCGAAAGCCAGTACACCCAGTTTCGCAACCTGGCCGATCCCAACCGGTGAGCAATCGACGCTGAAGAGGGATCCGGAGCTGCTGCCTTGGGAACAACCCCGCAAGGTGTTAGCTTAGGATCGCTGCGGGCCAAAGCGTTGCTCTTGAGCCGGCTACCCTCTCTCCTAATGCTTAAAACGATATGTTTAAAAACGTGTTAATTGCCACCGACCGCCGAGATGGCCTGCAGCGTTTTGGCAAGTGTCTAGAAGATCTGCACAGCAATGGCATCGAGCGCGTCACCTTCGTGCGCAGTCTGGATTGGCAGGATGACGACATCGGCATTCCCGACGACATTACCCCCGAAGTCCAGGCAGAGCAGACCCAGTTGCAGAAGCTGCTGAACCCGATCCCGGCGGGGTTGGAAGTCAAGGCTCTGGTGCAGGTGGGCAGGCCAGCCGATTTAATCCTAAAAGGCATCCAAACCTATGGCTCCGATCTGCTGATTACAGGCATGGGTACCCACAACCTGCTCGCCGAAAAATTGTTCGGCAGCACCACCATGGCGCTGTTGCCGAAGCTGAAAATCCCCCTACTGGTGATGCGCCCCCAGCTGCTGGCTACCTTTACCCTGGAAGAATTGCGCTTGCGCAGCCGCCACCTGTTGCGCTGCCTCTTGGTGCCCTTTGACTTTGAGCAGCCGCGTCAGCAGTTGCTGAACCATCTCGGCCACCTGCTGCCCGGTACTTCCCAGTGCCAGACGCTTACCCTGCTCTACGTGGTGGATCCCAGCGCCCGCCGCAACCAAGGAACTCCGGTGGAGGTGCTCCAACGCAAGGCCGAAGCCGACTTGGCTCAGGTGATTGAACCGCTGGTCGAGCGGGTGAAACCGGTACAGTTGCGGGCCCTGGTGCGGGTGGGATCCCCTCTCAAAGAGATCCTGGCCACCGCCGCCGATGAAGACATGACGGCCATCGCCACTGCCTCCCCCCACGTGGGCAGCTTCTGGGAGTGGTCGGTTCGCAGCCTAACCGGCGAGATTTTGCGGCAAAGTTGGCATCCGGTGTTGTTTTTCCCGCGCGGGTCTTTGGCCCAGTAGATCCAGGCAAGATCCAAGCCGAGTGTTGCAGATTAACTCATCCTCCATGACCCCCCCCTCTACGACAGCGCTGCAGGATCTGTTTCGGGCGGTGGCCCAAGGGAAGCTCACCCCAGAGCAAGCTCTGCAGGCCTATCGCTTTCTGCCCTTCGAGCCGGTGGGAGATTTCGCCCATGTGGATCACCACCGTCCCTTGCGCACGGGCTTTCCCGAAGCCGTGTGGGGGCCGGGCAAGACCCCAGATCAGATTGCCCAGATCCTGGAGCAACTCCACCAGCGGGGATCCCTGGCCTTGGCCACCCGCATCGAAGCCCAGGTGTATGCCGAGATCCGCAGCCGCTTGCCCCAGGCCCAGTATTCCGAGTTGGCCCGCTTGTGTTGGATCCCGTCCCAGCAGGTGGTCAGCCATCCTGGACAGGTCAGCGTGATCTCCGCCGGCACTGCCGACTTACCGGTGGCAGAAGAAGCCGCCCTCACGCTGGAGCTTTCCGGATTTCAGGTGAAGCGCCTCTGGGATGTGGGGGTGGCCGGGATCCATCGGCTGCTGCACAACCGGGCGGCCCTGCAAGCAGACGTGCTGATCGTGGTGGCGGGCATGGAGGGGGCCTTGGCCAGCTTGGTGGCGGGTCTGGCGGATTGTCCGGTGATCGCTGTGCCCACCAGCATTGGCTACGGGGCCAGCTTCCAGGGCTTGGCTGCCCTGCTCACTATGCTCAACTCCTGCGCAGCGGGGGTGGGAGTGCTGAACATTGATAACGGTTTTGGGGCGGCGATTCTGGCAGGCCAGATCCTGCGTTGCGGACAACGGCTGGCAGCTCGATTGAGTTCATGCGGCCCCACTGGAGATCCAACAGGGAATCGACAGATTTCGGAAGGTTAAGAACTGTAAATGGATCCTGAGCCAAACAGGCTATACTCAGGCCATAGTTTAGGCTTGGACTTTCTCTTTCCCATCCTTCGGGAGTTTGAGGGTGTTGCCTCTGGTCACCTAACTGGGTTCATGCCTTTTTCTGGGGTACCTTTATCCGAAGATGGGGAGGGTTCCTACGCTGGTTAACTGCTGTGTTGGACTGACTGGGGCGGACAAAACGCGCGAATATGCTAATTGATGCCACACTTGTCAAAAATGCCATAGATGCGATGGGGGCGACCTTGACCCTGGCACAAGGGATGACTCAGTCCTTCACCTGGACAGATATTTTCTTGGTAGTGGCTTTGGTGTTTTTGGAGGCCGCCCTCTCTGCGGACAACGCCGTTGCCCTGGCGGCTCTGGTGAAGCATCTGCCCACCCCCCAGCAGCAGAATCGGGCCTTGCGCTGGGGCATCATCGGCGCTTACGGCTTTCGCATCGCCATTGTCTTTGCAGCGGTTTGGTTGGTGGAGTATCCGCCCGCCCAATTCTTGGGAGCCTGCTACCTGCTCTGGCTGGCCTGGCAGCACTTTCGGGGCGAGGAAGAAGGCCAAGAACAGGACATCACCCGCCACGCCAATTTTTGGCAGACCCTGGTGATGGTGGAACTGACGGATCTGGTTTTTTCTTTCGACAGCATCGCCGCTTCGGTGGGCGTCTCCCGCAAGGCTTGGGTAATCATCCTCGGCGGCATTCTCGGCATTACCCTGATGCGCTACATGGCTTCTCTGTTTTTGCGTTGGTTGGACGAGTTCTCTCACCTGGAAGACGCCGCTTTTGCCATCATTGCCCTGGTGGGGAGCACCATGTTGTTGGAGGTGTTTTTCCCCCAAATCGAGATCCCGGAGTGGGGGATGGTGGTGGCTGTGATCCCCCTATTTGTCTGGGGTTTCTCGCGGCGCGTGAAACTCAATTCGGAGCAGGATGAACAGCCGGAGCTGGCTGACGGAGAGAAGAGGGAAGAGAAAAGAGCAGGGGTTACAGACGAGATGGAAATCGTCCCCTCCGGTTGGGTGGCTGCCCTTGAGGAAGACCTCGCCCCTGAGCTGCAGAGCAGAGAGAATGGAGAGGAGAGGTACGGCTTGGGCCTATCGCCAGGGATCCCTGATCTGCCTTGATAGGGCTGTGGGCTGCTTCATTGCCTTGGCCCCTGCCGACTCCTAAACTAGCAGTGAAGCCGACTCAAGGAGGGAAGCATCCTGAGCCCCCAGTTTTGCTTGAAATCATTGGTCAAGTGCTTCAGAAGCAGCATAGACAGCCCAAAGGAGCAGCAGGCCGCGGAAAATAGGCTCCAGCCTTTGGCGAGGGCGGAGGTTCTGAGCATGCCAGCAGTGCAGAGCACTGCCCCCTTGGTGGAGCTGCGCCAAGTTTCCAAGCGCTTCGGCTCGACGGTGGTGCTTGACCACGTGGATCTGAAGGTGTACCGGGGTGAGGCCCTGGGCCTGGTGGGGCCTTCGGGCACCGGGAAATCGACGCTGCTGCGCATCATCGCCGGCCTAACGGAGCCAGACGCTGGAGAAGTGCTCTGGTGCGGGATCCCGCTCCCGGAGATTCAAGCCCATCATGCAACTCCCCCTTTGCGAGTAGGGATGGTGTTTCAGCAGGCCGCCCTCTTCGACTCCCTGACGGTGGAAGAAAACGTGGGGTTTTTGCTCTACGAGCACTCGCAGTTGCCCCGCTCCCGTATTCAAGAATTGGTGGCCGCCAAGCTGGAGGCGGTGGGACTGGCGGGCAAAGAGCACAACCTGCCAGAAGAACTCTCGGGGGGGATGCGCAAACGGGCCAGCTTCGCCCGCGCCATTATGGAGGATCCTTCTCTGCCCCAGGATGAGCCCCAATTGCTGCTGTACGACGAGCCCACTGCGGGTTTAGATCCCATTGCCTCCACGGTAATTGAAGATCTCATCCGGGAGCTGCAGCAGGTGAAAAAAGCCTGTGAGAGCTACATTGTGGTGACCCACCAACACAGCACCATTTACCGCGCCACCGACCGCATTGTCCTGTTGGCCCAGGGGCAGGTGCAGTGGGAGGGATCCGTGCAGCAGATTGAAACGTGCGATAACCCCTTTGTGCGGCAGTTTTTCAGCGGTAGCGTAGAAGGGCCGATTCAAGTGGCGGGGCAGGTGTGATGCGTTCGCGAGCAGTGCGAGAAGGGGCAGTGGGCCTGTTGATCCTGGCGGGGGCGCTGGGCTTTGCCGGCCTGTTTTTGTGGATCTACAACCTGCGCTTCGGCAGTCGCGGCTTTCAATTTACCGTCACCTATACCAACGTGGCCGGGCTGGCCGAGGGATCCAGTGTGCGGCTGCGGGGGGTAACCATAGGTCGAGTGGAGCGGATTGTGCCTCAACCCAGCCAAGTAGAAGTACAGGTGACCATTGATCAGCCCCTAGTCATCCCCCGCGATTCCCTGTTTCTTACCAAACAGACGGGGTTGGTGGGGGAAACGGTGATGGACATCCTGCCCCAGGGGAGGGGTCAGGCGGCAACGGGATCCCCCCTGGCGCCAGACTGCGACAGCAGCCAAATGGTTTGCAATGGAGATGTGGTGGAGGGAACCCCTGGAGTGGATTTTGGCCAGCTATTGATTAGGCTGGATCGATTGCTCACACGGGTCAACGAGGACGAGCTCTTCGATACCCTTAACACCACTCTGGAGGGGATCACCCGCGTCGCCAATAGCGTAGCCAGTCTTTCAGAAACCGTAGAAGAGCGAGTAGCTGCCCTGCGCACCGAAGATCTGGACTTGTCGCAATTCACGACCGCTGCCACAGCCATCCAAGACGCGGCTGGGGCTGTGAGGGGAACTGCCCGCAGTTTTCAAGCGGCTGCCGATCAATTCACCGCCCTGGTGGATCAAAACCGCACTTCCCTTAACGCCGTCCTGGAGAACATTCAGCAGGTGAGCGCCGATCTACAGGCCATGTCGAGCGCGGTGCGCCCGCTGGTTACCGATCCACAACTCCAGGCCGATGTGCGCCAGATCCTGGCCGAGGTGCGAGCGGCTGCGGAGAACGTGGCCCAAGCTACCGAAGATCTGCAGCAGATTGCCGCCAGCCTCAACGATCCGGGCACTTTAGCTACTCTGCGCCAAACCCTCGATTCCGCCCGCATCACCTTTCAGAATATGCAAAAAATTACCGCCGACATCGACGAGCTGACCGGGGATCCCCAGTTTCGCCGCGGCATTCGAGAGTTGGTATTGGGGCTGAGCAACTTGGTCTCCAGCGTCCCTGGGGAAGATGGGATCCAGCCCGCGGTGGCCGAAGGGTATCACTTTCGTTTTGCGCCCGTCTCTTTTGCCCAGGGGATTGTCTCTGGATCCCAAGGATGGCAGCCGCAGACTTCCCCATAAATTGGCAACCCGCTGAGGTGAACAACGTCGGCCAAAGCCGTTGAAGGGATCCCCAACCTGGGGTAGGCTTTGCGGATAAGGTGTTGCCTGTATTGCTACGCAACGCTGATGCGACTGAGGTTGAGGTGTGAGGAATGTGTGGCATTGTCGGCTACGTGGGTTTTCAGTGGGCTGCCCCCATCCTGTTGGAGGGCCTGCGCACCTTGGAGTATCGGGGCTATGATTCTGCCGGCATTGCCACAGTGGATCCCGAAGAAGGATTGAGAGTTGTCCGCGCCACCGGCAAGCTGCACAACCTGCTGGTGAAGCTCACCGCCAACATGCCCACCGCCAAGGTAGGGATCGGACATACCCGCTGGGCCACCCACGGCGGCGTGACCGAAGAAAATGCCCACCCCCAGTGCGACGAGCGCGGGCGCATTGTGGTGATCCAAAACGGCATTGTGGAAAACTACCTGGAGCTGAAGGAGCGTCTCCTGGAGCGGGGGATCCCATTTCGCTCCCAAACCGATACGGAAGTGATCGCCCAACTGCTGGGTCTCTACACCGAAGAGCTGGGCTCCTTTGAGGCGGCCTTTGGCCAGGTCATGGGGCAACTGCGGGGAGGAAACGCCGTAGTGGCTCTGGATCGGGAGGCGCCGGATCGGCTGATCGCAGCCCGTTTGGGCAATGCCGGAGCCGTGGTGGTGGGAGAGGGAGAAGGGGAAAACTTCGTGGCCTCCGATCTGCCTGCCATTGTCCGCCATACCCGCAAGGTGGTGTTCTTAGAAGATGGGGAAATGGCGGTTCTCACGGAGTCTCAAGTGCGCTACCTGCGCATTACCGGCGAGGAGCTGCGCAAATCCAGCATCACCGTGGCCTGGGATCCCGTCTCAGCCGCCAAGGGAGGCTACAAGCACTTCATGCAAAAGGAGATCTTTGAGCAGCCCCGCACCACCACCGATACGCTACGGGGGCGGGTGGATCTGGAACAGGGCCGGGTGACACTGGAGGGGCTAACGCTTTCTGAAGCACAACTGGCCCACATTGAGCACATCCACGCCGTAGCCTGTGGTACTGCCTGGCACGCCTGCTGGGTGCTCAAGTACTTCATCGAGAGTTTGGCCCGTACCCCCGTGGAGGTGGACTATGCCTCTGAGTTTCGCTACCGCCAGCCGGTGTTGCGCCCCAACCACCTGTTGCTGGCTCTAACCCAGTCGGGAGAAACCGTCGATACGCTGGCAGCCATGAGCGAGGCCCGCACCCAAGGGATCCCGACTCTGGCGATTGTCAACGCCATCGGATCCCAGGCCAGCCGTCTGGCGGATGCCGGGGTTCTCTACATCCATGCCGGTCCGGAGATTGCCGTGGCTTCCACCAAAGTGTTTACCGGCATGTTGGTGGCAGGGTATTTGCTGGCCCTGCAACTGGCCCAAGCCAAAGGGATCCTCAGCCCGGCCCAGATCCAAGCCCACCTGCAAGCCTTGATTGAGCTGCCGGGCAAGATCAGCCTGATGCTGAAGGACGCCGCCCTCTACGACCAACTGGCGGAGCAGTACCATCATGTTGCCAACATGCTCTATCTGGGCCGCTGGGTTAACGCCCCGATTGCCCTGGAAGGAGCTTTGAAGATGAAAGAGGTGAGCTATATCCACGCCGAAGGCTACCCGGCAGGGGAGATGAAGCATGGCCCTATCGCCCTCATCGACGAGCGGGTGCCGGTGGTGTGCATTGCCACCCGGGATCCCGTCTACGAAAAAATGCTCTCCAACATCGAACAGGTGCGGGCGCGGGGGGGACGGGTGATCGCCCTCATCAACCCCGAAGACACCCAGGTGCGGGAGAAAGCCGACCACATCATCGAGGTGCCCAGCACGACACCCCTGTTGTCGGCGGTTCTGAACGTGATCCCCCTGCAGTTGTTCGCCTACGCCATGGCTTTGCGCCGCGGAGCCGATGTGGATCAGCCGCGCAACTTGGCTAAGTCGGTAACAGTGGAGTAACGGCTGTCGCTCTTGCCACCGCCAGCCCCTGGTTTTTGCAAAATCGGGCAGATCACCTCTTTTTCATCAGCAGCCGCAGGGGGGATCTGCCAATCGGAGAGGAGACCTTGAATTTGGCTTTTCAGCGCTTGCAGATCGGCAATTCGCTGTTCAATCTCCTGCAGCTTGCCTTGCAGATGCTGGCGAATTTCTGGACAAGGCTGCTCCCCTCGGTCGTGGACATCCAGGATTTGGCGGATTTCTTCTAAGCTCAGGCCCAGGCTCTGGCAGCGGCGGATAAAGGCCAGACGAACCAAAACCGAAGGGTCGAACAGCCGATAGCTGGACTCCGCCCGTTCCACCGTTGGCTTCAGCAGGCCTATCGATTCGTAGTAGCGCACCGTGCGTACAGGCAAGCCGGCTGCTAGAGCCACCTGGCCAATCTTCAGGCTAGCAGATCGGACAGCAGCAGGATTCGACATGTCCCCAACTGGATCCCTGTAGATTTCTTCAGCGTGACATACTCCCGCACTCATGCTGATGCAAAGCGCTCCGCGCCGCCAAAGCGAGAGAGTGCAGGCTTCAAGGACTCCGTCCCGCTGACGCGAACAGTGACTCCGGTTAGCGCTCCGCGCCGCTGGCGCGAAAAGGACGTTTCCTGCGCTTGAGGACTACGTCCCGCTGACGCGAAAAGAACGGG
>NZ_JANSHM010000024.1:0-38967 GCF_047461635.1 Synechococcus sp. W55.2
GCCAATATCTTCTGCCATTTGTTTTCATCTAAAAAAACCAACTTCATCCTCTTTCCTCTATAAATTATTCTCTCTATCCTAACATAAGATCAACACGACCTAGATCGCTCACCCCGTAGTAGCTGGCACCTGCTCGGAAGACGGCGTGGAAGGTCAAGGCCGCCAACGTGGTATAGCCACCAGCGCTGCCACCCTGAATGAGCAGCCGTTCCCCATCCACCTTGCCCTGTTCTGCCAAAAATTGGGATCCGGCGATGCAATCTTCCACATCTACCAGGCCCCACCGGCCTTTGAGAGCATCCCGATAGGCCCGTCCGTAGCCGCTGCTGCCCCGGTAGTTCACATCCAAAACGGCAATCCCCCGACTGGTCCAGTATTGGATCCCCAGGTTGAGCACGGCTGCCGTCGCCCCGGTGGGCCCGCCGTGGCTTTTCACCAGCAGGGGTGGCTTTTCGCCAGCAGGGGCAACAAAGTCTCGGTTTTTGGGGGGATAGAAGAAGGCGTAGGCCACTTCCTTGCCGCCACCGGTGGGAAAAACAATGGGCTCTGGGATCGACAGATAGTCGGGATCCACCGCCACGCTGCTGGAACGGGCCACCACCTCCACTTGGCTGGAGGGTAAGTCTAGGCAGACCAAGGCAGTGGCTTCCGTCGGGGATCCGGCCAGGAAAGCGGCTTTTTCCCCACTCACCTGCAAACCGCTGATCTGGGTGTAGGGCAAGGGGATCCCTGCCAACTGTCCTGAATGGGGATCCAGATAAGCCAGATGAGACAGCCCGTCTTGTTCATAACAGGCCAGGATGCGCCCATCGCCACAGAAGCCGTAGGTGCTCAGGCCAAACACCCACTGCGGCTCTCCAAACTCCGCTTCCATAGGGCAGAGGGGAATGGGGCCCTGGGGATCCCAGCGATAGAGGTTCCACCAGCCGCTGCAATCGGAAACAAAGTAGAGATCCCCTTGCGGTGACCACTGGGGCTGGAAGATCGACTCGGCAGGGCCACCGGCCAGCTTTTGAGGTTCTCCCAAGCTGCCGTCAGGGTTCACCTCAGACCGCCACAGCTCTGTGCCGTCCCAGGGCATTTGGGGGTGATCCCAGGTCAGCCATACCAAGGTCTGGCCGTCTGGACTGAGGCGCGGGCTGGCGTAGAAGTCGTGCCCAGAAGCCAAAATCTGCTGGGATCCACTTGCTAAGTCAATCGAGACAAGGCTGTTTTCCGGCTCTCCCTGGCGGCTGTGATCTTCCCGCACACAGAGGATGCGTCCACGCGCCCGATCCACCACCCCGTCGGCGTAGCGATAGGGGCCTGCTTCCGTCAGGGGCTGGGGATCTGAACCCGGCAGCAGGCGGTAGAGCCGTTGGTCAGCGAAGTTGCAAAAATACACTGCCCCTGCCGACACCCAATAAGCTCCACCCCCATACTCATGCACCCGTGTCCGCACATTGAAAGGTGCCGGTGTCAGCTCCACCAGGATCCCGTCGGCAGAGCGCCGCATCAACACATTGCGCCCTTTTTCTTGCGGGCGGCCCTCCGTCCAGTAGAGATCCCCCTGATCCCAAACCATCTGTCCCAAGCGCAGGGATCCCGTCACCACCAGGTCAGCGGTAATCGGGGATCGCCAAGATCCATAGCCGGCCTGCTGCACCATAGGCTGTTAATTCTCCACCCCAGAACCCCTATTATGCCGGGAGCAAGGGATCCCTGCCTCTGCCTGCAGCCTGCGGGGAAAGGGCTCGGATTCTGGGAAAAGGTATCCCGCGATACAATTCTCTCCGGGCCGAATGGGTTTGATGGAACACGTTAAGGCAACAGGGACGCACGACGCTTTCTCGACTGCAGGATTAGCCTTTTCCTCTGTTGATGTTGGGAAGGCATTCGGTGAAAGCCTCAGCCGACTGCAGTTGGGCAGGTTCAACACATGGGCGAGGTGATGAGCTAGGTGCTTCCCCCCGTTGGCCGGGCTGCTGCAACTGTACTTCTTAACACCCTTTGCACTCACTTCGTTTCGGAGATCACCGATGGCTCTATCATTTAATCGTCGTCAAGTGCTGAAAATGGGCGCTCTGGCCGGAGCCGGGGCTGCCCTAGGGCCGCAGATCTGGGTGAAGCGATCCGTGCCCGCCTACGCCCAGGGAGAGACCATCCGCGTTGGCATTTTGCACTCCCTTAGCGGCACCATGGCCATTTCGGAAACCAGCGTGGTGGATGCCGAAAAGCTGGCTATCAAAGAGATCAATGCCGCCGGTGGGGTTTTGGGCAAGCAGATCGAGCCGATTATCGAGGATGGGGCTTCCGATTGGTCAACCTTTGCCGAGAAAGCCACCAAATTGATCGATGTGGACAAGGTGGCAACGGTATTCGGCTGCTGGACTTCGGCCAGTCGCAAAGCGGTTTTGACGGTGTTTGAATCCAAGCAGCACCTGCTCTGGTATCCCGTGCAGTACGAAGGACAAGAGTGCTCCAAAAACATCTTCTACACCGGCGCTGCCCCCAACCAGCAGATCGAGCCTTCGGTGGAATGGCTGCTCAAGAACAAGGGCAAAGAGTTCTTCCTGGTGGGATCCGACTATGTGTTCCCCCGCACGGCCAACACCATCATCAAGGCCCAGTTGGAAGCCCTGGGGGGCAAGGTGGTGGGTGAAGACTATCTGCCTTTGGGCGACACAGAAGTTACTCCCATCATCAGCAAGATCCGGGCCGCTCTTCCCAATGGCGGTGTGATCTACAACAGCTTGAACGGCGACAGCAACGTGGCCTTTTTCAAACAACTGAAAGGGGCAGGGCTGGGGCCGGATCGTTATCCTTCCATGTCCGTCAGCATTGCCGAAGAAGAGGTGCAGGCCATTGGCCCCGAATTTTTGGAAGGGCACTTTGCCGCCTGGAACTACTTTATGACGGTGGATACGCCTGCCAACAAGAAGTTTGTGGAGGCTTTCAAGGCAGAATACGGCCAAAACCGCGTCACCAACGACCCGATGGAAGCCGCCTACATCATGGTTTACATCTGGAAGCAGGCAGTGGAAAAAGCGGGAACAGTGGAAATCGACGCCGTGCGGCAGGCAGCCTATGGCCAGACCTTTGATGCCCCAGAAGGCTTGGTAACCATGAACACCAATCACCACCTGACCAAGTATGTGCGGATCGGCCAGGTGCGCTCTGACGGTTTGTTTGATGTCATCTTTTCTACGGATGCCGTGGAGCCGCAGCCCTGGAACCAGTTTGTGGCAGAGACCAAGGGCTTTGCCTGCGATTGGTCAGATCCGGCCAAGGGCGGTCGCTACAAAGTCAGCTAGTCCTGGCCAGGGCTGGGATCCCTTGCCGTTTGGATAGGGTCGGGGATCCCGCCTAGATGCTCGGTTAGCCTCCCTAGTTTAGTTGGAAGGAGGATCCCCTGCCCATGACCTTGCTCCTGGACAGCTTGTTCAACGGCATTAGCATTGGCACCGTCTTGCTAATAGCCGCCTTGGGCTTGGCCATTGTTTTCGGCCTCATGGGGGTCATCAACATGGCCCATGGGGAGCTGATGATGTTGGGGGCCTACACCACCTTCGTCGTGCAAAATGCTTTCCGGCCACTGGGGGATCCCTGGCGGGATCTGTATATCTTCCCGGCTTTGGTGGCAGCCTTTGCCGTCACGGCTCTGGTAGGGCTGGCCTTGGAGCGGGGGGTGATCCGCTTTTTGTATGGCCGACCGCTGGAAACCCTTCTGGCCACTTGGGGTGTGAGCCTGATCCTGCAGCAGTTTGTGCGCAGCGTCAATTGGGTGCTGGCTTTTCGCTTGGGGGCCTTCGCGGTGCTCTTTTTTGGCGGCTGGTGGCTCTTGGCCAGGCGAACGGATTGGCCGCGCCTCAAAGGGTGGACGCTGGCGCTGCTACTGGTGCTTTCCACGGCAATTGCAGCGGTGGGGGGGCGGGTGCTGGCGCAAACCTATGCTTTAGCAGTCACTCAACCCTGGTTTGGAGCCCAGAACAAAGATGTGACCGCTCCCCGTTGGCTGGGGGGTGGGATCCCGGTGGGCAGCCTGTTTTTGCCCAATACCCGCCTGTTTATCATCGCCCTCACTGTCTTCTGCATCCTAGGGCTGTACTTCTTCTTGCAGCGCACCCGCTGGGGGCTGCGCATCCGGGCGGTTACCCAGAATCGGGCCATGAGTGCCTGTGTAGGGATCCCCACGCAAAAGGTGGATGCCCTCACCTTTGCCGTCGGCTCGGGTCTGGCGGGAGTGGCCGGCGTAGCGGTCAGCCTGCTGGGATCCGTGGGGCCGAACACCGGCCAAAACTACATCGTGGATACCTTTATGGTGGTCGTCGTGGGGGGTGTCGGTAAGCTTTTGGGCAGCATTGTGGCAGCGCTTGGGATCGGGATTGCCAACTTTGTCATCGGTTCCGGGACGCTGGCTTTGATTTTTCCCAACGTGCCCATCCTGACCGATACCCTCAACTTTTTTGCCACCACCAGCATGGCCAAGGTGATGGTCTTTGCTTTGATCGTGGCCTTTTTGCAGGTGCGACCTCGGGGCCTTTTCCCCGAAAAAGGTCGTATGGTGGATGCCTAGGGAATGATCTCGCTTGGCGAAAACTATAGGACCAGACTCTCCATCTTCTACTCCCTCACAAAGCCCATGAAACTGGTTCATTCCCCCCGTGCTGACCATGAAGTGGCCGTTCCCACCCCCGACGGGGAGCCCAATTCTTCTCGCAAGCTTCTGTGGGAGGCCGGGATCCTCATCGTTTTGGTGCTGGCCTTGATCTTTGTGGCCCCAACTGTGCTGTCTGGCTTTCGGCTCAACTTGTTGGGGCGGTTTCTGGCCCTCAGCATTGTAGCTTTGGGAATCGACCTCATCTGGGGCTATACCGGCATGCTCAGTCTGGGACATGGGGTGTTCTTCGCCTTGGGGGGCTACGTTCTGGGGATGCACCTGAAGTTGCAATTGCCGGAAGGTCAGATACCGGAGTTTTTCAGCCTCTATGGGGTAACGGAATTGCCCTGGTTTTGGTACCCCTTTTATTCTTTTCCGTTCACGGTTGTTGCTGTTGTCTTGATCCCGGCTTTGGTGGCAGCAGCCCTGGGATATTTGGTGGTGAGAAATCGCATTCGAGGGGTTTATTTCTCCATTCTAACTCAGGCCACCACGATTATTTTCTTTAACTTCTTCAACGGCCAACAGCGCTTAATTAATGGCACCAACGGCCTGACCAACTTCCAGACTTTGTTTGGCCTGGATGTCAACTCGTCCGAGATGCGCTTCGCTGTCTATGTCACTACAGTTCTGGCGGTGGTTTTGGCTTACCTTCTCTGTCGTTGGCTGACCAGCGGCCTATTCGGTCGGATCCTGGTAGCCATTCGAGATGACGAGCCGCGGGTTCGTTTTTCCGGCTACGATCCCACCGGCTTTAAAGTGCTGGTGTTTGCCGTGTCTGCTGCCCTGGCAGGCATTGCCGGAGCTTTGTTTACCTTGCAAACTGGGATCATCTCTCCCAATGCGATGGCCGTTCCCTTTTCCATTGAGATGGTAATCTGGGTGGCGGTGGGCGGTCGGGCCAGTTTGGTGGGGGCGGTGCTGGGGGCTCTTTTGGTTAACTTTGCCAAGAGCTTGCTGAGCGAAAATTTTCCCGAAATTTGGTTGTTTTTCCAAGGGGGATTGTTCCTGCTGGTGGTGCTGGTGTTGCCGGATGGACTGGTGGGTTGGGTGCGCACCCAAGGCAGGCAACTTTGGGTCACCGTTCAGCTTTGGCGCAGGCGTTTGGCAAATACTTCTCCAGCCTAAATCTGGCTTTCTCTTGAGGATGTCAGTTATGTGCAAGATATAAGTTTAAGGTAAGAGGATCCCATGGGTGAGCCAGCGATGCCAAGTTTCCTCTCCTATTTGATGGGTTTATTTGATGGGTTGAGAATCCGGTTTGACCTTTGGCCTTTCCGTTCTTGGATGTGATCCCTATGCTCACTGCAGCTCCCACCGCTACCCGACAAATTTTACAAACTCAGGATCTCACCGTCAGCTTTGATGGCTTCAAGGCTTTGGACAGGCTGAACTTCTCTCTGGAGGAAGGGGAGCTGCGGGTGGTCATCGGCCCCAATGGGGCAGGCAAGACTACGTTTCTCGATGTGCTGACGGGCAAGGTTAAGCCTACTCGAGGCCGGGTGCTGTTTAAAGGAAAAGATCTGACCAAGCTCAAGGAACATGAGATCTCGATTTTGGGTGTTGGGCGCAAGTTTCAGACGCCGCGGGTCTATCAAAACTTGAGCGTGCGAGAAAACTTGGAGCTATCCCTCAACCCTGACAAAAGGGTTTTTTCCACCCTATTGGGCAAAAAGCATCTGCGAGAAAAAACGGATGCTCTTTTGGAAACCATTGGCCTCAGCCGTAAGGATCGGGTTTCGGCAGGGCTGCTTTCCCACGGAGAAAAGCAATGGCTGGAGATCGGCATGGTGATTGCTCAAGATCCGGATTTGCTGCTGCTGGATGAATGCGTGGCCGGGATGACGGACAAAGAAACAGAAGCTACAGGAGAGTTAATTCAATCCTTAGCCCAAAGCCACACCATTTTGGTGATCGAACATGACATGGTGTTTGTCCGACAAATTGCCCGCAAGGTTACCGTTTTACACCAAGGCTCGGTGCTGTGCGAAGGTACCTTTGAGGATGTGAAAAACGACCCGCGAGTGATTGAGGTCTATCTCGGATCCCATAAGGCGAAAAACTAAGCAAAAAGCTATAGCCCTGTTTTAACTGACCCATGCGCAGGCCCATGAATACGGAAAACGCGACCGCAACACAAAACTTATCCCGAGATGGATCCGGGCCTCTTCTGGAGGTCTCCAACTTGAGGGTTTACTACGGTCAGAGTTTAATTGTAAAGGATCTCTCTTTTAAGATCTTTCCCGGCCAAGCGGTCTGCCTTCTGGGTCGCAATGGCATGGGCAAAACCACCACGCTTAAAGCCCTGATGGGGCTTCTGAAAGACTGCACAGGCAAAATTGCTTTTGAGGGCCGTCCTATCAACCATTACCCTCCCAATTGGCGAGCCCGTGCCGGTATCGGCTATGTGCCCCAAGGTCGAGAGATTTTTCCCCGCTTAACGGTTGAGGAAAACCTGCTGGTGGGGTTAGAAGCGGCGCCGGACAGAGAACGGATCATACCTGAGTTTGTCTATGACCTATTCCCAATTCTGCGTTCTTTTCTTAAACGGCTGGGTGGGGATTTGAGCGGTGGGCAGCAGCAGCAACTGGCCATCGCCAGAGCTTTGGTGGCAGAGCCCAAACTTTTGCTCCTGGATGAGCCTACAGAAGGGATCCAACCCTCCATCATCATCGAGATTGAAGAAGCCATCACCCGTATTCAAAAGGAGCGGGGCGTTTCGGTGTTGCTGGTGGAGCAGTATTTTGAGTTTGCCCAAAGTCTGGCCGATTACTTTTATCTTATGGAAAATGGATCCCTTATCATGGAGGGGCCGACTGACCAAATGGACGAAGAAAAAGTCCGAGCTCACCTTTCTATCTGAGGTGGCACCTGGAGAGCCTGAAAACCTCTATAACTTTTTTGAGAGCGGCAAATGGCATCCTGCATGTTCCAGAGACCTTGCCTAAACTTCTGGAAAAGCGAGAAGTCCACCTGCGAGGGGATAGGCTAGGGTTAGCCCTGGGCTTCCTTGAGCAGCAGCGTTGGCTAAGCTAGAAACTGTTCAAGATTGCGCTAGCTTGCCATTTCCATCCACAGGTTTGTGTCTCCTCCGATTCACTTCACTGCAGAGCCCTGGCTGCACACCTACAGCGAAATTATCGATGTGCGCTCTCCGGCAGAGTTCGCAGAGGATCATTGGCCGGGAGCCATCAACTTGCCTGTACTCTACGATACAGAACGGGCGGAGGTGGGCACGCTCTACAAGCAGGTGGATCCCTTTACAGCCCGCAAACGAGGGGCAAGCTTGGTGGCCCAGAACATCAGTCGCCACTTGCAAACCCATTTTGCCGATAAAGATCGCGATTACCGGCCCCTAATCTACTGCTGGCGGGGAGGGCAGCGCTCTGCCAGCTTGGCATTGGTGTTGTCCCAGGTGGGCTGGCAGGTTACGGTTTTGCAAGGTGGCTACAAAACCTACCGGGCCTGGGTGCGCCGACAGCTGCAGATCTTGCCCCAGGAATTTACCTACCGAGTGCTCTGCGGACCAACAGGGAGCGGCAAAACCCAGTTGCTTCACCATCTGCGCCAACAGGGATCCCAAGTTCTCGATCTGGAAAAGCTGGCCTGTCACCGGGGATCCCTCCTGGGGGCCGAGTGGGGGGTGCCACAGCCCAGTCAGAAGAGCTTTGAGAGTCAACTGGTGCAGGTTTTTCTCCGGTGGGATCCCGCCAAGCCAGTCTGGGTGGAGGCTGAGAGTGCCAAAGTGGGCCAGCTCCATCTGCCCCCTGCCCTTTGGCAAGCCCTTACCCAAGCCGACTGTGTCGAAGTGCAGTTGCCTCTAGAGGAGCGGGTGAAGGGGTTAATCGCCCACTATCCCCACTGGATTGCTCACCCCCAAGCGCTAAAGGGGAAATTGCTGCCTCTGAAGTCCCGTCTTGGCCAGGCCCGCCTGCAGCGTTGGTTTGAGCTGATCGACGCCCAAGACTGGCCGCAGTTTGTGCAGGAGTTGCTGGAGCAGCACTACGACCCCACCTATCGACACGGGCTGCAGCAAAACTTCAATCGCCTTCGGGCCCGGATTGAGCTGTCTGACCTTTCCGAGACCAGCCTCAGGGAAGCTGCTGCTCGCCTCATCCAGATGCCGCTTGGATCCCTGGCTAGGTGAGCACGATAAACTCCAAAGCCCGCAACACCTCAAACCACTCGGAAACTTCCAGCCGAACCGTGGAATCGGCAATCCACCGGCAGCCGGGATAAAAAGACTTGCGGTAGGCCCGAGCGGGATCCTTGTAGTCCACTTCCAATTGAAAGTGATCCGGCAGTGGGCGAGGACGGTAGGCCGACAGCCGCCTCAGGGATCCCTCTACACCTTGGCGGATGGCCTGTAGAACCTGCTGCGGATGTGGCGTAATGACCGACTGGCCTATCCCTTTGTGGGTGACCACCGTCTCGATGTGGGCGTCATAAGCTTTCGCTGCGGCACACACCTCCGCATCTCCGGCTACAAACACAACTGGGACTCCCTCATAGGCAGCCGTGAGGCTGACCAGGTGAAACTCGGCGATGGCCTGGCCGTTCAGCCGGATTTGGCTAACTTCGGTGGTGTAGGTGTGGGCGAGGGGGTTGGCAGCAGAACCGGCGCGGGCATGATAGCCGATCAAGATCAGGGCATTGTAACTGCGATCCAGCTCTTGCACCATACAGTAGGGGTGGCCGCTCCAGCCGCGGATGAGTTGCACCGGCTCCGGCAACCGTTCGGGGATGAGGTTCCGCCCGGAGTCATGGGCATCTTTGACTGTGATCTGCGTGGCTCCGGCAGCCAGGGATCCCTCACAAGCCGCGATCACTGCTCGGGTCATCTGCTCTCGGAATGCCTCGTAACCCGGCTGGCCGATGGTGGCCTCATCCCAATGGCTGATGCCGGCGATCCCTTCAATATCGGCACTGATATAGACCTTCATGCTTGGCTCAGTAGACTCAGCATTGGATTCTGTTGGGCTTCATCCACCCTCGGATGCCGCTCAGCATCGCTCTGGGCAAGGGATCCAAGCGGTTATTTCCCTTGCGAAAGCTGCCCCTGTCTCTGTTACGGATCCCTTCCCTATTCTCAAGAAGCTCGGATGAAGAATAAAGACTCCGTCCCGCTGAGGGGATCAGAGAGCCACCAAAGAAGCAGATACTCCCTGCTGTAACTCCGACAACAATGAGGCCGGACGCCCCTTGTAGGGCCAGGCAAAAGCGTGACGAAAGGCTGCTTCCTGGCAGTGTTTGAGCTGCTCGAAATCGATAATGTCGTGGGTTAGCAGGTTTTCGTACTCAAACGGCAGCCGCACATTGTGCAAGCCGGCGTTGTCGGTGCAGATGGCGATATCCACCCCCGCCTCAAAGCAGCGGTCAAAGACAATCTTGAGGGGCTCCAAACTGGGCAGGGTTCCCGTTTTTAGATAGGTGGTGGGACAAACTTCTAGGCATTGTCCTCGCCGTGCCAGCTCCGGCAGCAATTCTGGATAGTGGAGAGGGATCTGAATGCCGTGGCCGATCCGCGAGACATAGGGCAGTAACTGCGGGTAGCAGCCATCCAAAGTTTCGTACAGGTGGGCAGTGGTTTTCAGGCCGCGGGCCAGCGCATACTTGAACAGCTCAATCCACTCGTCCATCCGTTCGCCGTAGGGCTTGTCTCCCCCGGCCAGGTCGATGGCACACACATACTCCGACTCAGCGGCAGCTTCCACCATGGCCCGGTTGATGTGGCTGGGCAGGCGTGAATGCAAACAGACGATCTGGGTGGTGACGATGGGATACTCCCGCTGCTGGCTGGCCTGCCCCACCGTCTCGATTACCTGGCGCATCTGCTTGAGGCGCTCCGCCTCATCCAGGCTGGGATCCGTGCGCAGGTAGGGGGTGTAGCGAATCTCTAGGTAGGCCAGATCCTCAAAGATGTAGGCTCCCCGCAGCAGGCGGTAGATAAAATAGGGCAGGGTTTCCAGGGTTTGCACCTGTTCCACCAGCGTGTGCAGCTCCAGGTAATCTTCGAGGGTGTTGCGCGGGCGGGTGTAGAACTCCTCGAACTCGGCATAGGTGGGAAAGCGCTCCGCCACAGGGGATCCCTGGCGATGAAAGTAGCGCCACAGAATTCGGGGGACAACCGACCCGCCCAGATGGCGGTGCAACTCCGCGTGAAGTGCCATAAACGCTCTACAGTGGCCCGCCAGGAGGCAGACTTGGTTTGTTTAAGTACTATCTCTACTCTTATCCAACCGCCTCAGGCTTGTCCAGGTCTAAGCCCGCAAGCCCGGTTGGCAGCCTAGATCGTCAAGCCGATCCCCTGCCCATCGTGATAGGCGGCCAGCAGCAGGTCGGTGGTGGTATCCCAGGCAATCTCCCCCGAGCAGGATAGAGCGATGGCCCCAAAGGAGCGGCGACGTTGGCGGGCCTCTTGAAAAGACTTGGCCATGGCCGCTTTCAGGCTGAGGCCATCTTCCACTCGAATCACAATCCGCGCCGCCAAGCTCTCATCCAAAATATCTTCCCCAACACCGGTGCAACTGACTCCCGCCACCGCACTGGCATAGGTTCCCGCCGGAGTGGCCGAATCGCTCACCCGCCCCACCCGTTCGAACCCCCGCCCGCCGGTGGAGGTGCCGGCACAGATTTGCCCCTGTTGATCCAGGGCCACCGCCCCCACCGTGCCCATGGCCAGAGCGGTGAGAACCCTGGTCGGGGGATGGGTTTGACGCAACTGCACCCACTCTTGAACCCGCTTGAGAGTGGCCGGATCATAGACCGGCAACTTCAGTTCCCGCGCCAGCTCCGCTGCCCCTTGTTCGGCCACCACGCGATCCGGGCTTGATTGCAGAGCCTGGGCCATGAGGATGGGATGCTGAACCCGGCTGACGTTGATCACCCCGCTAAAGGACTGGGTGGCCCCGTTCATGAGAGCGGCGCTCATGCGGATTTGCCCATCCGACTGCAAGACCGACCCTGTCCCGGCGTTGTAGAGCGGATCGTCTTCCAGCAACTGGCAGGCATGCAACACTGCTGCCTCGGCACTCTGCCCGGCCAATAGCAGCTCGTAGGTGCTCTCCACCACCTGCCGCAGGGATCCCCTCACTTTTTCCAGGCTGCTTTCCCCTTCCAGGGCGCTGCCGGCTCCGCCGTGGATGATCAGTTTGGGCTGAGGCATGATGAGATCGGTTACCTTGTGAGAACAGTGGAAGACTATATCTTGATTTTCGGGTACAACATCCACCCATGCATCTGCTCCATCCCAGGGATCCCAACGCAAAGGGAGAGGGAGCCTTAAGATAATCCTGTAGATTTGCTAAGCATAGATACTCAGGGGCGATTCTGGTAAAGGGCTGTCGGATTGCAGCCGGCAGGGATCCCCCTGATGGTATGGCACAAGCGAGGTTACATCCATGGCGCTGCCCAGCTTGCACGAGTTTCCTTGGCTGACCACGGTCATCGCTTACCCTGTGTTGGCCGCCCTATTTATTCCCCTGATCCCAGCACCGGCTGGGGATCCCAGTAGCCGCGCCTATGCGCAAAAGTTGGCCGAGCGGATCCGCTGGTTTGCTTTGTTCATCGCAGTCACGGATCTGCTGATTCTGCTGGCCGGCTTCTATGTCGGCTACGATCCCGGCCAGACAGGTTTGCAACTGCTGGAGCGCTACACCTGGGTACCCCAAGTGGGCTTGAGCTGGTCGGTGGGGGCCGATGGCCTCTCCATGCCCCTAATCCTGCTCACGGCGTTTATTACCACGCTGGCCATCTTGGCCGCTTGGCCGGTCACTCTCAAGCCTCGCCTCTTCTACTTTTTGATGTTGGCCATGTACGGCGGGCAGATCGGGGTGTTTGCCGTGCAGGATATGTTGCTTTTCTTCCTGATGTGGGAATTGGAGCTGATCCCGGTGTACTTGCTCCTCTCCATTTGGGGTGGGGCAAACCGCCTCTATGCGGCCACCAAGTTCATCCTCTACACGGCCCTCAGCTCCCTGTTTATCCTGGTGGCAGGTCTGGCTATGGCCTTCTACGGGGATCCCATCAGCTTTGACATGACGGATCTGGCCCACAAGACCTATCCACTCACCTTCCAACTGCTGATGTATGGGGCCTTCCTCATTGCCTATGGGGTGAAGCTGCCCATTTTCCCCTTGCACACTTGGCTGCCCGATGCCCACGGAGAAGCCACCGCGCCGGTGCACATGTTGCTGGCCGGGATCCTGCTCAAGATGGGGGGCTATGCCCTGATGCGCATGAATGCGGGCATGCTGCCGGATGCTCATCTTTACTTTGCGCCAGTGCTGATCGTGTTGGGGGTGGTGAACATCATCTTTGCCGCCCTCACCTCTTTTGCCCAGCGCAACCTGAAACGGAAGATCGCCTACTCTTCCATCAGCCACATGGGCTTCGTGCTCATCGGTATCGGATCCCTGACGGAGATCGGCATGAGCGGCGCCATGCTGCAGATGATCTCCCACGGGCTGATCGGGGCCAGCCTGTTCTTTTTGGTGGGGGCCACCTACGACCGCACCCATACGCTGGAGCTGGAGGAAATGGGCGGCGTTGGCCTGAAGATGCCCAAGATCTTCTCCATGTTCACCGCCTGCTCCCTGGCTTCGCTAGCCCTACCCGGCATGAGCGGCTTTGTGGCCGAGATCATGGTGTTTATCGGCATGGCCACCACCGATGCCTACTCTCTCCCCTTCCGGTTGGTGGTGGTTTTCCTGGCAGCAGTTGGGGTGATCCTGACCCCCATCTACCTGCTGTCGATGTTGCGGCAGATTTTCTTTGGCCCAGAGAACAAAGAGCTCACCGAACACGAAGAATTGGTAGATGCTGAGCCACGCGAGGTGTTCATCATCGCCTGCCTGTTGATCCCCATCATCGGCATTGGGCTCTACCCCAAGCTGGTGACCAGCCTCTACGACCAATCCACTAACGCTTTGGTGGCGCTGCTGCGGCAGGAGCTGCCTCAAACTGGTGAGACGGCTGCCCAAGCTCCTGACCTCTACAACAACTGAATGTTGAATTTGAATTGAGAATTGAGGGATGGAAGGAGATCCACTCTTTTTCTATCCCGCCTTGGACTTGTGGCTCTCGCCAGCTTGAACTTGCATCCAGCCAAACAAAGTTGCAATTGTCAGTTGGATCCCTTGGGCAAACGCAGGAGCGGGGATCACCTCTTGGGGATCCTCATGCACCGTCGGCTGCTGCCTGGCAGGGTAGGCGAAAACAACCCTTTCTTCGGGAGCCACGATCCACCCCATTTGGCAGCCGTGATCCAGGCCGATCAAGATTTTTTTGACCAGCTTCATTGGATTTTGATCGGGAGAGAGAATCTCGATCATCCAATCAGGGCAAAAGGGGATGAGATTTTGAATGGTGCCATCTTCATCCACAGGGATCCGATCCCAGGGGATCACAGAAATATCGGGCACAATCGCGTATCCGGCGAAGGTGCAGCGCAGCTCTGGAAATGCCATTCCCAGTTGAGAAGGCTCCAACATCTCGTTAATGAAGCTACCCAGTTTTAGTTGGAGACGGCTATGTTTTCCCTGTGGCATGGGCTTCTGGATAATTTCTCCTTTGATGAACTCGCTGGCGGGCTGAGTTTCCGGCTGTTGTAGAAAGTCTTCCAGAGTTAGAGGCTTGGCAGATAGACTGACCATGGCTTTCTCCCATCACGCTGCTATCCGATTAACAATAGACTGAGAAAGTATCAAAGCTGATCAAATCAAAACAGATCCCTGTCACGTTGTTGCCAAGTCATTTGGCGGTCATAAGGGCTTTTGCCGGAAAACAACCCCATCAGCGGCCCCAAAATGGCCCCAAACACAAAACCGCCCGCATGGGCCCAATAGGCAATCCCCCCACCCTGCATACCGATGTTGGTAGGCGTCTGTAGGCTGGCAATGCCGTAGAAGGCTTGCTGGATGAACCAAAAGCCCAGGAACACCCAAGCTGGAATGTAGAGGGTTGTGATAAAAATACCCAAGGGCACCAAGGTTAGGATCTCGGCCCGTGGAAAACGCAAAATATAGGCTCCCAATACGCCAGCAATAGCGCCGCTTGCCCCCAGTGAAGGAATGGGGGATCCCATGTCGAAAAACCACTGCGTTAATGCAGCCAAAGCTCCACAAGTCAGGTAGAAGATGAGGTAACGCACATGGCCCAAGCGATCCTCAACGTTGTTGCCGAAAACCCACAAAAAGAGCATGTTCCCGCCAATGTGGAGAAAGCCCCCATGCAGAAATTGTGAGGTGAATAGGGTTACCCATTCCGGACGCGACGAAGAGGTGATCTCCCCTCGAAAACTGGCCGTCAACTCTATCGGTACCACTGCCCACTCCCGGAAAAAAGCTGCCAGCTCTTGTGGCGACAGGGTTAGCTGGTACAGAAAAATTAAGATGTTAACGATCACCAGGGCATAAGTGACATAGGCTGTGCGGGTGGTTGGGTTGCGATCTTGCAGGGGTACCACAGTTAAGATCCAGTCGACGTCACCCTCTAGCCTAGCCTGTTCTTTTCTGCCCCCCCAGGTTCACCTCTAAACCCCTACCTGAGGCTACACTAGGGTAACCTGCTGGGAGCTTTGCTGGTGAACCTATTTCAGTTTTCAGTCAAGCCCGCCCGGCAGAGGATAAACTGCAAGGCTGGACTAGAGGAGTGGATTGATGTCCGAGGTTGAAAGCCCCACTGCCCCGCTCAAGTTTTTGATCGTCGAAGATCATCCAGAGGTGGCTCAAAACAACTGTGAGTGGCTGCAACGCATTGCAGCAGATGCTCAATGTATTACGGTCACCAACCCTATGGACGCCATCCTGCGCCTGCAGCGGGAACAACCGGACTTGGTTGTAGCCGATCTGCTCTATGGTCAAACCAGCGGAGAGCAGTCTGCCGAGCCTGGCCTAGAGTTCCTGCGTCATATCTTTGAGAACTACCCCACCTTGAATGTGATGGCCTATTCCAGCGAGCCGCTGCTGCTCACTCCATTGGTGGGCCTGATCAGCAAACACCAGGGTGGGTTTGCCGCGGTCAACAAAATGGAACGGCGCACCGTGTTTTTGGAGGGGGCCAAAAGTGCCCTCAATGGAGAATTGCGCATGCCGCGGGAGTTGCGCGGTCTTACGAAGCTGACGGAACGAGAAATTGAGGTCTTGAATTTGCTCTGCAAAGAAGCCCTCACCGACCAAGCCATTGCCAATCGCATTCACACCAGCAAGAAGACCGTACAAAACTGTATCCAAAGGCTCAAAGAAAAGCTAGATATTTTCGGCTCTGAGGATGAGATCAACGCCCGCGTTGCCATGTGCATGACAGCTGTTCAGAAAAAGATTATCCAGTGGTAAAGGCTGAAGGCCAGCAGTGACTTGCATCTGCGGCCAGCTCCAGCTTGGGGTACTGGCAAAGGCTGAGTCAAAGCCAGAAGAAGAGAGGCGGAGCTCTCCGGCTGCCATTTTCCAATTCTTCCAGCCATCAGACAGCTTTCAACTGGGATCAGCGGATCCCCAGTGCAGAGGCAAACACGCTGTGGCCCACTATGGCCTCTACCACAACACTGATGGCAAACCCCAGCATGGCCAGCCGTCCGTTCCATCGCTCGGCCTTCTCCGTCCAGCCAATCTCCCACTCCGGCGGGGTATCGCCGTCTTGACCGTACTGCGGCACGTACCGCGGGCGACCGGCGCCTTCCCAGCCAGCAGGGCGCTTGGAGTTGAAGAAAGCCATCGAGCCAATCACAACAGCGGCCACCAGCCCGGCCACCATGACGGCAATGTAGTGGAGGAAGGGATTGTCAAGCATCATCGGACTGTCGAGATAGGGATTGAAGGGTGAAAAAGCTCCCAAAAAGGGTAGAGCTGTAACATCTCAAAGCCGAAGAGAAAGTCTGTGAGATGTCCAATGTGGCTCTACCGAAAAGTTCTTCGACAAATTATTGCAGGTTATTGCAGACCTAGCCACTGGGCGAGAGTGCTGGCAAAAACACTGTGGCCCAGCACCGCTTCTGTAGCAATGCTGATCACCAAGCCCAACATGGCCAAGCGTCCATTCCAACGCTCCGCTTGCTCTGTCCAGCCTGGGATCCAGTCGTTGGTGGTGTCGTAGTACTGGGCAACAGAAGCGGAGTCCAGACGAGAAGGGATCCTGGGAGACGATTGCATTGCTAATACCTCGTATTGGTTGCTGTAACCAAACTTAACACAAAGTTACATTTTGTGACAAGCTTCGCTTTCAGGTCAGGGAGGAAGGGATCCCTGGATGCTGGAAGGGATTGGGCGGATGGGTTTGCCGAAGGCTGGCCGGAAGCGATGTCATACTGAGGGAAGCAGGCTTTTTGCGCAGACCATGGCGGTATCCCCCCTTTCTTCTCTCAAGCTTGACCATTCTTTCGATCTGGCTGCCCAGGTGCGGTCAGATTTTCCGATTTTGCAGCGCCAGGTCAACGGCCACCCGCTAATCTACTTTGACAATGCCGCCACTTCTCAAAAGCCACTGGCGGTTATGCAGGCGATGGATCATTACTATCGACACTGCAACGCCAACGTGCATCGTGGGGTCCATACGCTGAGCAACGAAGCCACAGATGCCTATGAGGGGGCGCGGGAAAAGATCGCTCGGTTTGTGAACGCGCCTTCTCCTCAGGAGATCATCTACACCCGCAATGCCAGCGAAGCCATCAATCTGGTGGCCTACAGTTGGGGCTTGAGCCATCTGGAGCGGGGGGATGAGATCGTCCTCTCGGTGATGGAGCACCACAGCAACCTAATCCCGTGGCAATGGGTGGCCCAGAAGACGGGAGCCCACCTCAAGTTCATCCAGATCACGCCAGAGGGAGAGTTGGATCTGGAGCACTACCAATCTTTGCTCAGCGACCGCACCCGCTTGGTGGCGGTAACCCAGGTCTCCAACATGCTGGGATCCATCAACCCCGTTCAGGAGATTACTGAACTGGCCCATCGTTACGGAGCCAAGGTTTTGCTGGATGCCTGCCAGAGCGTGCCCCACATGCCTGTGGATGTCCAGGCGCTGGATTGCGATTGGTTGGCCTTTTCGGGGCACAAGATGTGTGGCCCAACGGGGATTGGCGTCCTCTACGGCAGGCGGGAGCTGCTGCGAGCGATGCCCCCTTTTTTGGGTGGGGGAGAGATGATCGCCGATGTGTACTGGGATCACGCCACCTATGCGGATATCCCCCACAAATTTGAGGCCGGTACGCCGGCGATTGCCCAGGCGGTGGGGCTGGGGGCAGCCGTAGATTACTTGAGCCAGATCGGTCTGGAGCGGGTTCATGCCCATGAACAAAGGTTGATTACCCACCTGTTGGACGGGATCCAGCACATAGCGGGTATTACGGTTTACGGCCCCAAGGATCCGGCGCGACGGGCAGGGCTGGTTAGCTTTTCGGTGGAGGCTGTCCATCCCCATGACCTGTCTACTTTGCTGGATGAGCAAGGCATTGCCGTTCGAGCGGGGCACCACTGCACTCAACCCCTCCATCGCTATTTGGGAGTACAATCCACTGCCCGAGCCAGTGTTTACCTGTACAACACGTTGGCGGAGGTGGATCGCTTTTTAGACGTGTTGGCAGAAGCGGTGGAGTTCTTCGGCGCTGCCCTAAGCTAGGGATCCGGGATAGACCTCTGAAGAGATGAGGTAGACTCATGCCTTGGGATCTGGGGCGGTTCTGGAACACGCTCACCTACTATGAGGCCCTGCCTTGGGCTGAGGTGTGGCGTCGGGTTCAAAATGGGTTCCAGGCCGTGGAGGATGATTTTGTGCCACCTTCTCTTTCCGAGCCGGTCGCTATCCAGATAGGGGTGGTGGGGGAAGGTTTGCCTGACGGGTTGGCGGAGGCCCTGCGGCAGCAGGGCGTGGAGGTGAGCCATACGCCAGATTGGGCGACAGCAACCGTGATCCTAGGTTTGGGGGATCCACCAACGGCCAAGGCTTATCTGGAGCAATTGCGCAGCAGTGGGCAAACGGAGCGGATGCTGTTCGACTTTCGCCGGCCCAACCCGGATTTGCATCGGTTTTGGGGCATTTTGGACGATGTGGTGATGGGCGGGGCGAGCCAAAGCCAACTGCTCTGGGGAAAGGAGGAGCTGCTGTTCGCAGGCCAGGTTTCCACGGCCAACTTTGGGGGGTTTGTTTCCACGCGCACCCGCAATTGGCAGCCGCCGCTGGACTTATCGGAGTTTGCCGGTCTGGAGCTGCGCCTGCGAGGGGATGGGCAGCGGTATAAGGTCCTGCTGCGGGATCAAAGCGGCTGGGACAGCCCCGCCCACGGCTATGCGTTCGACACTGCGCCGGGAGAAGAGCAGACCGTTCAGATCCCCTTTGCGGAGATGGTTGCCACGTTCCGCGCCCGCCGGGTTTCTGCTCCCCCTCTCAATAGTCGCCAGATCTACTCGCTGCAACTGATGCTAAGCAAGTTCGAGGCCGATGGCAGCCCAAACCCCCGCTTCCGGCCTGGGCCCTTTCAGCTGGCCGTGCGCTGGATCGGGCTGTATCGCCGGGAGGGGCTGCCGCAATTGATCGGGGTGGCGCGGGGATCCCTTGCCCCGGAGTGGATAGCTGCCCTGCAGGGTAGCTCCAGCCGTTGGTGTGGGGTGGAGATTCCGGTAGAGACAGAGGGATCCGCTCTGGCAGCCCAGTTGCTGCGGCTGATGCGGTCGCCTCAAAATGTGGGCCGGGTGGTGTCTTCAGAAGCTTTCCATGCCTAGCTTTCTGGGCCGCCTCAAGGGATCCCTGGGGATGGGGCTTTTGGCCGGCCTGTGGCTGTGGGTAGGTCAGGGGATCCCCTACCTGTTCGACTGGGATGAGCTGATCTACGCCAGCTTGGCGCGGCAGATGCTGGCCAGCGGGGATCCTTTCTCGTTGGCCATCAACGGGGAGCCTTTTTTCGAGAAGCCCCCTCTCTTTTTTTGGCTGCAGGCCCTGTCCATGGCTGTTTTGGGGATGAACGAATGGGCGGCGCGGTTGCCCAATGCCTGGGTGGGCGGGATCACAGTGGCGCTATTGGTGGGGTGGGGATCCTGTCTGGGCGGGATGGGGTTCGGCTGCCTATGGGGGATCTTGCTGCTGACGGGCTACCTGCCCTTGTTTTTTTACAAAACTGGTCTCATCGACCCGCTACTCAACCTGGGCATGGGTGTGGGGCTGGGATCCCTTTGGGCCGCCGAGGAGGCCTGGCGGGCCGGGTACTCTGGACGCAGGTGGAGAGCGGTGGGGGCGCTGGCTCTGGGCTTGGCGGTGTTGGCCAAAGGGCCGGTGGGGCTGGTGTTGCCCCTGGCTATCTGGATCCTCTACAAGCTCTGGCAACGGGATCCTCCCCTTCGATGGGGGGAGAGCCTGGTTTTCCTCAGCCTAGCTGTGGCTGTTCCCCTCACTTGGCTGGCGTTGGAGGGGGTGCAACGGGGGCCAGAATGGGTGGAAGAGTTTGGGCGCTACCAATGGCGCATCCTCACCAGCTCAGATGGGCATCCCGGCCCGGTTTATTTTCATCTGTTGGCCTTTGCCCTAGGGTGCTTTCCCTGGGGTTCTTTGGCTTTGGCCGAGATCCTGCAGCCCATCCCCAGGAGCGTGGGCTCGGTGGATTTGACTCGGCGGGCAGAATCTCTGCTGTTGGTGGCTTTTGGGGTGGTGCTGGCCCTGTTTTCGCTGCTGGTGCAAACCAAGCTGGTTCACTACACCTCGCTGCTGTATCCCATTGGGGCCTACTTTGCTGCCCTGCGCTTGCAGCGCCTGGTTGCTGAGAAAAGAGGGCCCAGTTTTTGGGAAAGTGCCTGGATCCTGCTCAGTGGCTTGTTTTGGCTGGCCCTGTGGCTATTGCTGCCTTGGCTGGGATCCCAGGACCCCGCTGGGCTAGTCCAAGCATGGGTCTTTGCCGGCATCCCTGACGACTTTTCCAGCAGCTTGGTGCTGGGATACCTGCAGGCTGAGGTGGAGTGGCCGGTGTTGACCTACGTCCCCGCCGCGATCCTGCTGCTGGGAATTCTCCTTTGGAGTCGAGGACGGCGGCGGGCTTGGGGCTGGACAGTTTTGCTCTTGGCCACGGGACTGAGCGCCCAACTGGCCTGGTGCTGGGTCTTCCCCCACCTGCTGCAACACACCCAGGGAGGAGCCGTCCACTTTTTCCGGCAGTTTGCCACTTCCGAAAACAACGCCCAGCCGGCTCTCTCTGGAACGGTGGGCCTGTACGGCTTTCGCTCTTTTGTACCCTATTTTTATGGCCCGCTGCAGGTTCCCTACGCCGCCAGCCCAGAAGAGCTGGCCGACTGGCAAGCCCAGGGGCAGGCGCCCGACTACCTGGTTACCTGGGATCCCTTTGTAGCTGAACTTACAGCTCCCGAGGGCGAACAGGCAGCCATTCTGGGATCTTGGCGGGTCGTCGAGCGCCGCAGTCCCTTTTGGCTGTTGAAAAAAACCTCTTCTCCTCCCTAGGCCCCAGATGAGCCAGTACGTGCTGCGCATCAGCGATATTCCTGCCCAAGATCGTCCCCGCGAGCGGCTGCTCAGCCAAGGGGCAAGGCACCTCTCCCACGCCGAGCTGCTGGCCATCTTGCTCAACACTGGCCAGGGGCCAGGCAAGCTCTCGGCAGTCGGCCTCGCCCAGTTGCTCCTGAAAAAATTGGAAGCCCAAGGGGATCCCTTGGCCCAACTGCGCCAGGTGGAGGCAGGGGAGCTGCTGCAAATTGAAGGCATTGGCCCGGCCAAGGCAGCAACGGTGTTGGCCGCCATCGAGCTGGGGCGACGGGTGTTTTTGGGTCGCCCGCCAGAACGCACGGTGATCGAGTCGCCGGAACAGGCAGCCATGGCCCTGAGCGGCGACCTGATGTGGGAGACCCAAGAGCATTTTGCCGTTTTGCACCTAGATATCAAGCACCGCCTCATTGGCCAGCAGATCGTAACCCGGGGGACAGCCACCGAAACCCTCACCCATCCGCGGGAAACCTTCCGCAGCGCCATCAAGCAAGGAGCCAGCCGCATCCTGGTGGCCCACAACCACCCTTCCGGCAGCTTGGATCCCAGCCCAGAAGATCTTGCCCTTACCCGGCAACTCTTGCAGGCGGGGCAGCTGCTGCAGATCCCGGTTTTGGACCACCTCATCTTGGGCGGCGGACAGTTCCTCAGCTTGCGCCAACGCACCACCCTTTGGCAGGAGTTTCCCCAGCCGGAGTAAGCCTCACCCTCTCCCAGAGGGAGAGGGGAGTAATGCAACGGAAATGTTTCATTCATTACTGTATTCGCCACCATTTATTCGCCACCATTTGGGTTGACCACGCCCAAGGGATCCCTGTGTGTGGGCTCTCAAGAATTGGGCAGCGGCTCAAAGCGCATTCCCACCTTGAGCTGGCCGCCATTGACCAAGTCCCAAGCCGATTGTTCTTTTCTGCCGGGCAGTTGCGCCCGTCGAATCAACAGGGATCCCTCTCCGGTGGCTACATAGACTCCTTCTCCCCTGTCCAATCCCACCACCTCGCCAGGGCTGCCTTGGGGGAGATCGCCAGGGGGTGGGTGCAACTGAGGAGAGGCAGAGCGGACAATTTTGATCCGCTGCCCCCTCAAACTGGTGAAACAGTCGGGAGAAAAGGCGCGGATTTGGTTGTGCAAGGCCTGGGCAGGGCGCTGCCAGTCGAGGTGAAAGTCTTGTTTTTTGAGCAAAGGGGCGTAGGTTGCCCGGGATCCATCCTGAGGAATAGGGGTGAGTTCCCCTTTCTCCAATTTCAAGAGCGTTTCCACCAAGAGTTCTGCCCCCAGTTGAGCCAGTTGGAGTGCCAATTCCAGGCTGGTTTGCTCTGGCCCAATGGGTAGCTTGGTCTGGAGCAAGATGGCTCCTGTATCCATTCCCTCATCCATGAGCATGGTGGTCACGCCGGTCTCGGTTTCTCCGTTGGCAATGGCCCACTGGATGGGAGCAGCGCCACGATAGGCCGGCAACAGGGATCCATGCACATTCACACAGCCCAGCTTGGGCATCTGCAACACCGTCAGGGGCAAGATCTGGCCGTAGGCCACCACCACGAACACATCGGCGGCCAGGGCCTGCAAAGCTGCCAGCACCTCTGCATCCCGCCGCAAGCGGACAGGCTGCCACACAGGGATCCCGTGGGCTTGAGCCAACACTTTGGTAGCGGGCGGGAGCACCTTTTGCCCTCGCCCCTGGGGCCGATCCGGCTGACAGACCAATCCCACCACTTCAAAGGGAGACTGCGGCTGCAACAGGATCCGCAGCGAAGGCAGAGCAAACTCTGGCGTGCCGAAAAAAACAACCCGCATGCCAACCCCGACGAGCACTGTTCTTCAGTCTAGGACGGCAGGGGAAGGGGGTGGCGGCTCGGCAACCCTTTCCTTCTCGGCGATGGGGGATCGCCCGGTCAAGGGCACCTGCGGGGACTGCCAAAAGGCAGGCTGTTTGAGATCGAACTCTTGGCTCCAGGCCGGGAAAAAAGAGCCCAGTTTCTGCCCAGAAAGCCGCAGCCTTTGCAAGAAAGTCCATTCCAGACGGGTCAAGGCTCGCCGCAGAAAATCCTTAGCCCAAGCCGGATCCGGAGCTTCTGCCGCCTGCAAGTTCACCTGCAGGAGGCCCAGTTTGGGATGGAAATGAACCCGTGCTTGGATCCCTTCCGGACGCAACAGGTAATTGAACACCTGCTGGATGGCCACCTCATCCCCCCGCTGAGCGCGATACAGAGGGCTGTTGGGGTTGGGCTGGGGCTGATAGCGCCACTCGCGGTGCCATTCCGGGATCCCTTCGTTGGCCAAAAAGCCAAAAAGCTCCACCTGACGTTGCCTGTGGGTCAGCGCCATGTGCTCCAATGCCGGCGAGAGGCTCCCCAGCAAAGCATCCGGCTCAGGCAGGGGATCCCCTTCTAGACGCAGCAACAGGCGGTGGCCGGAAAGCCGCGCTTGTACCTGAAGATGGCCCAACCCCAGGGATTCCAGAGCTTCTTGCAGATCGGCCAAAATGGCGGGCAGAGGAGCCTGGACATCCAAAGAATCGCTCACCGACAAAAGATCTCCAACAAGCCCTAACCCAACCTAGCCAATTTCCAAGGTTGCTTGGATCCCTGGGATCGCCGGCCAAGATGGCCAGATCCATTCACCTCAGTTGCTAGACCCCCAGGATCAGGCGAGCTGCAGCGAACTGAGTTAACCTCAGCAACGGCTACAGCCCATAGAAATCCGGCCCGGATCCCTCGTAGCTGGGGTTGACCCGCAAGTTTAAGTGGGGACAGATGATCTCGCAGGTGCGGCACTGGATGCAGTTTTCCAAAGACATGGCATGGGAGCGGATGCCATTTTGGTCGCGGATGTGGTGTACCTCGGCTGTGCAGTCGGCCACGCAGGGGGTGGGGCGATTCAGCTTGTCGTAGGTGGCGATGCACCGGCGGCAGGTTTCGGCGTCGAACTCCAAGATATGACGGTTGCCTTCGGGGTAGCGGGGATCCGCGAAAAAAACCGCATCGGGCCGCGAGAAATAGCCCGGTCGAGAGGCCAATTCCTGGGGAGCCAAGGTTGTGGGGGCCACAAAATCCGCTTGAATGGCAGCGTGGGGGGCCACATAGCCTCGCGGGGGTGGCTCGCTGGGGCTGACCTGCCCGGTGAGCAGGGTGTAGGCGCGCAGAGTTTCTCGTCCGCGGCGAACGGGATCCTGTAAACCCCAGCGCAGGGATCCCAGCCAGGGATGGCCGGCATCGACGCTGCGGCACACCTGAGGCAAGTATTCTTCCAGCAAGCGGGAGTTCTCCAGAAAAGCCTCGCGGAAGTAGCGGCTGCGGTAGAGGTTTTGCCCCACCGCACTTTCCATCACCGCCCTTTGGTAGTCGGCCTGGATGCGCAGATCCCCTTTCAAGAAGCCATCGTGAATGAGGCCCGCCGCCAGATAGCCGGTTTCCATGGCATTATCCACCCCGGCCAAGCTGCCCACATCCAACACCCCCAGCGCATCCCCCAACAGCAGGGCTCCCTCAACGCCAAACCGGGTGGGCAGGCTGTGGTAGCCCCCTTCGGGAATCACGGCAGCCCCGTACTTGAGCAACTTGCCGCCGGCAATCAGGGACTGGATCCAGGGGTGAGCTTTGAACTCCTGCAGACGCTGCTGGGGGTTAAGGTTGGGGTTCTTGCTGTCTAGGCCGATGATCAGACCTAAAGCCAGGCGATTGTCTTTGAGGCCATAGACAAAGCCCCCGCTGAAGCTGCCATCCAAAACCGGGTAGCCCAAGGTATGCCACACCTGCCCCTGCAGGGACTGGGGGATCTGCCACACCTCTTTGACCCCCACCGACCACAATTGCGGGTTGGGGCGCAGTTGAAACTTCTCGATGAGATCTTTGGAAATGAAGCCTTTGTCGCCGAAACAGGTGAGTTCGGCAAAGATGCAATCTTCGTAAACTTGGCCGGAATCGCTCGCCCGCACCCCAATCACCCGCTCCCCCTCGTAGAGGATTTCATGGGCGGCAAAGCCGGGGAACACATCGAGGGTAACATTTGGGATCCCTTTGGCTTTTTCCTGCAGGGTTTCGGCCAGCCAACGGATGACGTGGCTGAGGGTGAGAATGAACTGCCCCTGCTTGCGAAATCCCGGCGGGATCACCGCTTCCGGCAGATCCCAGCGCTGTTGGGATCCCAGCACGCTCAAGTGATTGGCTTCCACCCGGCCTTCGTGGGGAAATCCTTGGCTTTCAAAATCGGGGAAGAGCTTGGCGATCACTTGGAGGTTGCAGATGGCGCCACTGACGATGTGACCGCCGAATTGGCGGGCTTTTTCCAAAATGGCAATAGAGATTTTCAGCCCAGAGAGCTTGGCCAGATCCAAAAGGCGGTGGGCCAAAATCAAGTTGGAGGAGCTTCCCCCCACCAAAAGAAGGTCGTAGCGGATGGCTTCACTCATAGTCCCCCACACGGTAGCTCTGGATACCCTGCCTGTATCCTAAAAAGGGGAAGGGGAAAGGGGGCAAAACTTTAGACCTTCTCAAGCCTCTGGTGCGAGCCCCCAGCAAGATGATCGTCGTCGGCCTAATGTCGGGCACTTCGGTAGACGGGATCGATGTAGCCATCGTCCACCTGGAGGGTGACGATCCCCTACAGTGGGAGTTAATGCATTTCCAGACGATCCCCTATTCCCCAACGCTGCGGGCGGAGATTTTGCGGGCTGCGGATCCCAAAACCGGCACGGTAGATCGCATCTGCGCCTTGAACTTTCGTTTGGGCCGAGCTTTTGCCGAAGCGGCCTTGCAAGGGATCCAAGCGGCCCATCTCACCCCCCAACAGATCGATCTCATCGGCAGCCATGGTCAAACCCTTTGGCATAACCCCGGTGGGCCAGAAGCTTCGACTTTGCAAATCGGTGAAGCTGCAGTTATTGCCGAGCTGACCGGGATCCCGGTGGTGAGCAATTTTCGGGCGCGGGACATGGCGGCAGGAGGTCAAGGCGCACCTTTGGTAGCTTTTGTGGATTGGCTGCTGTCGAGGCATCCCCACCTTCATCGTGTGGCCCAGAACATCGGCGGTATTGCCAACCTTACCTATCTCCCCAGCCTCTGCAGTGGGGGATCCCCCTTGGCCTTCGACACTGGCCCCGGCAACATTTTGATCGATCTGGCGGTGATGCGGGCCAGCCAAGGACAACAAGCCTTTGATCGCGATGGAAAATGGGCTGCCCAAGGCCAGATCCACTGGGAAAAAATTACAGAATGGATGCGGGATCCCTATTTTCAAAAGGCACCGCCCAAAACCACTGGCCGAGAGTATTTTGGATCCCTTTATTTAGAGCGAATTTGGCCCCAATTTATATCCGCCCACGACTGTATTGCCACCCTCACGGGGTTCACAGCCTGCTCCATTGCCCAAGCCTATAGGGACTTTTTGCCCGCGACCCCAGATCAAGTTATTCTCAGCGGTGGCGGCACCCAAAACCCTGTTCTCATGCAACTGCTGCAGGAGCAACTGCCGACCACAACCCTGTTGACTTCCGACCAAGTGGGGATCCCTTCTAAGGCCAAAGAGGCTCTTGCCTTCGCAGTATTGGCCTATAAAACCTGGCAAGGTAAGACCAACAATTTACCGGAAGCAACTGGGGCAAGACATGCTGCCATCTTGGGCCAAATCACACCCTCTTGTCGTAACCAGTCCTAACTCATCTGTATCGTTATCTCCAACAAGCTTGAGCCATTCCTCATACTCCCGAGGAAAGAGAAATGTCCGGAATTGCGGCGGAGCCTCTGCCGAATCCAGATCTCGCTAGGATGTCACGCAAGGCTGAGAAAAGCGATAAAGTTACCTTGCCAAGATCTATAAATCAAAAGCCCTAGTTCTTATGAAGGATCGTCCTCTGCCTCCACTTCTGCTGGCAATCATGATTTTTAATTTCTTCATTCTCTTTGGCTGTAGTGTTGTCCGGCATCACCTGTTTCAGTCTGGAGGATATGATCTTGGCATCTTCGACCAATCCATCTATCTAATCAGTCGAGGAGAGATTCCATTTTCCACCATTCGAGGGATCCACATCTTGGGAGACCACGCAGCCTTTATTCTCTATCCCATCAGCTTTTTGTACCGCATTGTCCCCTCGGTCTATTGGCTGTTTGGGCTCCAATCCCTGGCGTTAACCTTGGGAGCATTGGCTATTTATCACCTTGCACTTCAGGCCAAGGTCGATCCCAGCCAAGTGATGGTGATTGCCACAGCCTATCTTCTCTATCCGGCCATTTTTAACGTCAACCTTTTTGATTTTCATCCAGAGGTTTTGGCCGTTCCCCTTTTCTTGGCGGCTGTGCTCTGCATTCGCTCTGGAAAATTGTGGGGGTTCCTTCTCTGTTTGAGCGGCATCCTCGGCTGTAAAGCAGTGTTGTCTCTCAATGTTGTCGCCCTGGGAGCCTGGCTGTTGCTTTGGGAAAGAGGACGAATTCAAGAACGCTGGCAACAGCGCTGCCAAGTGGGCGGCTGGACGGCAATTGCAGCAGGATCGGCTTGGTTTGGGATAGCCACTTTTGGGATCATCCCTTACTTCAGCGGCAGCGAGCCGGCAGCCGTTTCTCATTACGACTATCTAGGGAATTCTGTTGCGGAAATTGTTCAAGGTTTAATCTTGAGACCGATGCTGGTTTTGAGCAAAGTCTTCTCTCTGGACACCCTGTTTTATGGATTTTTATTGGTTGCGCCTTTGGCTTGGGGCCTCTCTTGGCGACACTGGGATCCCTGGATCCCTGCCCTGCCTACCCTGGGTTTGAATATACTCTCCAGCAACCCCGCCTATCGAGATCTGGTGCATCAGTACGCTTTGCCTATCGTTCCTTTCTTGTTCTTAGCTGTCATCGAGAATGTGAAAAATCACCTCTTCCAGAGCCATTTTATAAAAGATGGAAAACTGCCCCTGATCTGGTCTTCGCTGGCCTTTTTGGCCTTGGGGAAATACACCTTTTTCGGCTCGATTTATCTCAGCTCCCTGGACACTTGGCAGGCAACCCGACAGGCTCTTGCCCAGATCACCACCCAAGGGGGCGTCCTCACCACCCACGAGATCAGCCCTCACCTCACCCAGCGACCTGTAATCTACTTTACAGACGAGGGCCGCTTCAATGGATCCCCGCCCTCTCAGTGGGATCCCTTTGATTATGTGTTGCTCAACACCCGTCATCCGGGGTGGCGCAGCAGTCCAGAGTTTTCCCGTGTCCTGATTGAAGCTTTACAGAAGGAAACTCAATTCCAGCTTCTGTACCACCAAGATGGGGTGTATTTGTTCTCTAGGTTACGAAAAGACCTCTAAGAATCGCATAAGAATCGCAATTCTAAGGACTGCAGACTACTTTATTGGCACTTGATCTAATTGACTTAAACCAAGTCTTCTTCTCGTTGCAACAAATGATTAAGAAACTGCTGCTTCAATCTAAAGAAATTGTTTACACTTGCAAGGCTTAATCTGAGCTTAGTCTTCTCTTAACTTCAAGCCACTAACTTTGTAGTGCCTATCCTCATGCGCGAATAGAGTAGCGCAGGGGTTAGGTGCTGTTTTATAAGACTCGCCAAGTTTCTAAACAAAACTTGTCAAGACAAGAGGAGAAGTCAACATGAGTATCCATTCGCATGGCCCTAAGCTTCGTCCTGGGGACGAGCCTATGTGTAACCACTCTCCCAACCCCACCTTCAGCAGCATCCTGGAGAGCCGTTTGCAGCGGCGTCAAGTGTTGCAGGGGGGAATTGCTGCGGCGGTGGCCACCTTTTTTGGCTTGCCTGCGCTGAACGGTGCTTCCAAATCGGCAAAAGCCGCCAGTGGCAGTGCTTTGCTGGGCTTCAAGGCAATTCCTGTGAGCGCGGAAGACAAACTGGTGGTGCCCGAAGGCTACACTGCCCGTCCGCTGCTGGCTTGGGGTACTCCCATCACCGGCACCTATCCACAGTTCAAGCTGGAAAACACTGGTGCCGAGCAGGGAATGCAGGTGGGCAGCCACCACGATGGCATGCACTTCTTCCCCATCGAAGGGAAGGATCCCTGGCAGGGCAGCTCCACCGAGGGTTTGCTGGTGTTTAACCACGAGTACGTTGAGCCTCGGTTTATGCATGCTGCGGCTGTGGGCCAGAAGCTGGATGCCGACCTGTATCCCACCAATCCTGACGGCACCCGCGATCCCGATCAGGTGCTGAAAGAGCTGAATGCTCACGGGGTGAGCATTGTCCACATCAAGCAGCAGGGAGATGGCAGTTGGGAAGTGGTGCGGGATCGCCTCAACCGCCGCATCACCGGTCTTACCCTCATGGAGATCCACGGCCCGGTGCGGGGATCCGACTTCGTGAAAACCAAGTTCAGCCCCGAAGGCACGATGACCCGTGGCACCCTGAACAACTGCGCCCACGGCGTCACTCCCTGGAATACCTACCTCACCTGTGAGGAGAACTGGGCGGGCTACTTTAGCAACACCAGCAAAGGCCCCGACCAAAAGCCCAACCTGCCCCGGGAGCACAAGCGCTACGGCGTGAGCACCGAGACTTCTCGCTACGGCTGGGAGCTGGCCAGCAACAAGGCAGACGAGTTCATCCGCTTCAATGCCACCCCCACCGCTGCGGATGCCACTCAAGACTACCGCAATGAGCCCAACACTTTTGGCTGGGTGGTGGAGATCGATCCCTTTGATCCCAGCAGCACTCCCAAGAAGCGCACCGCTCTGGGCCGCTTCGCCCACGAAGGCGTGGTGTTTCAGCCGCCAGTGGAAGGCCAGCCGATTGTGGCCTATATGGGGGACGATGCCCGCTTTGAGTACATCTACAAGTACGTCTCTGCCGAGCCCTACCGCAAGGAAACGGCGGGCGGACATCTGTTGGACAATGGCACCTTGTATGTGGCCAAGTTCAACGAAGATGGCACGGGCGAGTGGCTGCCGCTGGTGTTTGGGAAAAACGGCCTGACCCCGGAAAACGGCTTCACCAGCCAAGCAGACGTGTTGGTGAATACCCGCACGGCGGCGGATTTTGTCGGTGCTACTAAAATGGACCGGCCTGAGTGGGGAGCGGTGGATCCGCAAACCCGCATGGTCTACTTCACCCTGACCAACAACAGCCGTCGGGAACAAGACCAGGTGAACGCTGCCAACCCCCGTCCCAAAAACAAGTGGGGTCACATCATCCGTTGGAAGGAAGCCAACGACCAGCCTCAAGCCACCCGTTTCGAGTGGGATCTCTTTGTCTTGGCCGGGCCGCCGGAAGATAGCCGCAAGCTATCGGGCCAGCCCCTCAATGAAGACAACATCTTCAACTCTCCCGATGGTCTGTGGTTCGATGCCAGCCGTCGCCTCTGGATCCAGACCGACACCAGCGAAAGCAATCTCAACAAAGAGGAGTTTGCGCCTTTTGGCAACAACCAAATGTTGGCTGCCGATCCGGATACAGGGGAAATTCGCCGCTTTTTAACCGGGCCGATTGGGCAGGAGATCACCGGTGTGGTCACCACTCCCGATCAGCGCACCATGTTCATCAACGTGCAGCACCCAGGCGCCAGCACCAGCGAGGACGACTTTGCTGCCGGCAAGGTCGATTCCCGCTGGCCAGACTACGACCCCAATCTCTACCCCCGCTCGGCGGTGGTGGTGATCACCAAAAATGACGGCGGGATCATCGGTACCTAGTTGTCTCTGAGGCCGTCAGCCCATAAAACCCAGCGGCAGGGATCCTTCATCTCTGCCGCTTTCTTGCACTTAACCCAGCAAGGCTGATCCCTGCAGGGTCAGGAATCTGGAGCTATCTCTCAAGTACCAATTCTCCCTCTGGGAGACGAGCCGGGGGTGAGGGAAATTAATCCCACAGGTTCAAATCCGTCACTGCTCCCAAGCTGCTGCTGGAGACCAGCTTGGCGTACTTGGCTAGGGTGCCCCGTTTGTAGCGAGGCTCAGGAGGAGACCAGCGGGCGCGGCGGCGGGCCAGCTCTTCTTCGCTCACATGCAAGTGCAACTGGCGAGCCGGGGCATCAATGGTGATGAGATCCCCTTCCTCCACCAGGGCAATCGTGCCCCCCACATAGGCTTCGGGAGCCACATGGCCCACTACCATGCCGTAGGTGCCGCCGGAGAAGCGGCCATCGGTGATCAGGCCAACGCTATCCCCCAAGCCGGCGCCGATGATGGCCGAAGTGGGCGAGAGCATCTCCCGCATGCCGGGGCCACCTTTGGGGCCTTCGTAGCGGATCACCACCACATCCCCTGCTCGGATCTGGCCGGAGAGGATGGCCTGCAGGCAGGACTCCTCTGAATCGAAGACCCGCGCCGGCCCGGTAATTTTCGGGTTCTTGACGCCGGTAATCTTGGCTACTGCTCCTTCGGGAGCCAGATTCCCCTTGAGGATGGCCAGATGCCCTTGGGGATACAGGGGGCTGTGCCAAGGGCGGATCACCTCCTGATCCGGGCTAGGCTCGTCCGGCACATCCCGCAGGACTTCGACGATGGTCTGGCCGGAGATGGTGAGGCAGTCCCCGTGCAGCAGGCCGTGGTTGAGCAGCATTTTCATCACCTGGGGGATCCCGCCGGCCCGGTGCAGGTCGGTGGCCACAAACCGCCCTGAAGGCTTGAGATCGCAGAGGACGGGTACGCGAGCACGAATGGTCTCGAAATCATCTAGCGTCAGGGGCACTTCTGCCGCATGGGCAATGGCCAGAAAGTGGAGCACGGCGTTGGTGGATCCCCCTACGGCCATGATCACCGAGATGGCATTTTCAATGCTTTTACGGGTGATGATGTCGCGGGGGCGGAGGTTGGCTTTGATGGCCTCTGCCAAGATCTTGGCCGATTGGGCGGCACTTTCGGCTTTTTCCTCGTCTTCTGCAGCCATGGTGGAGGAGTAGGGCAGGCTCATCCCCATGGCCTCAAACGCGCTGGACATGGTGTTGGCCGTGTACATGCCGCCGCAGGATCCGGCACCGGGACAGGCATGGCGCTCCACCGCCAGCAGCTCTTCCTCGGAGATGCGCCCGGCACTGAACTCCCCCACCGCTTCAAAGGCGCTGACGATGGTAAGGTCGCGGCCATTGTAGTGACCCGGCTTGATGGTGCCGCCGTAGACGAAGATGGAGGGCACATTGAGGCGGGCCATGGCAATCATCGCCCCCGGCATATTCTTGTCGCAGCCGCCGATGGCCAAGAGGCCATCCATGCTCTGGCCGTTGACCACCGTCTCGATGGAATCGGCAATCACTTCCCGCGACACCAGGGAGTATTTCATCCCCTCCGTGCCCATCGAGATGCCGTCGCTAATGGTGATGGTGCCGAACACCTGGGGCATACAGCCCGCCGTTCTCAAAGCCGCCTCCGCCCGCTCCGCCAGAGTTTGGATCCCGATGTTGCAGGGGGTGAGGGTGCTGTGGGCGTTGGCAATGCCGACGATGGGCTTGCCGAAGTCTTCGTCGCGAAAGCCTACGGCTCTGAGCATGGCGCGGTTGGGGGAGCGCTGTACCCCTTGGGTAACCACTTGGCTGCGCAGTGGAAGCGGAGAATTGGCCATCATTGCAAGAGGAAACCGGGACGAAGTAGGGAGAGGAGAAAAGGGGTAGAACTCATCCTACCGCGTTTCTTCGGGGGAACATGAGCTTTCCCGGAAAGAGGGATCCAAACCAAATCTGAAGCAACTCTGTAAGTTGTCTGCACCTGCGCCGAGGATCGGCCAGCCTACCTAATAGAAGGGATCCCAGGTTCCAATCGCCCTGGCAAGACCGAGTCCTTGCACTCCGGGTCAAGATGCAGGGGTCGGGGATCCCTTGTATGGGTGTTTTTCTTTCGTGTTGGCGAAGCCTCGTATGGTTCTCAGCTCTCCTCCCTCCCCGCCGGTAGTGTCCAGCAGCGCCGACCGCGTTGGCGGGACAGAGTCCTCACGGGAGATGTTGCGGGATGTGCTCACCCTCTCCCGTCATGTTTTACAGCAGTTTGGCAGTTTTACGGCAGAGGCCCAAGACTTCAGCGCCCTGATGAACCGCATTGCCCTGGCCGGCAAGATGATCGCCCGGCGGCTGAGTCAGGCAGGACTGATCGAAGGGGCGCTGGGGGTTACCGGCAGCGTCAATGTCCAAGGGGAAGAACAGCAACAGATGGACGACTACGCCAACCGGGCCTTCATTCGCGCTTTGGAGCAAACGGGCCTGGTGTGTCGGCTGGTCTCGGAAGAGATGAAAACCCCGGCTCGCCTGCCGGAAAACTGCTCCCTCAGCCGCCTGGCCCTGATGATCGATCCCCTGGATGGATCCTCCAACATTGACGCCAACCTCAGCGTCGGCTCCATCTTCTCCGTCCTTCACCCTCTTGAGGATCGCCCGGAAGCGGACAACCAAGACCTGCTGCAACCGGGCCGTCGCCAACTGGCTGCGGGATATATTCTCTACGGCCCCAGCACCCAATTGGTCTATTCCGTCGGCAAGGGGGTACACGGTTTCACGTTGGATCCCAGCTTGGGGGAATTTATCCTCTCCCGCAGCGACATCCGCATTCCTGAACGCGGTTCCGTCTACAGCCTCAACGAGGGCTATTTTTGCCAGTGGAGCGAAGGGATCCAGAACTATGTCCGGTATGTTCACCGCCGCGATGGCTACATCTCCCGTTACAGCGGCGCTCTGGTGGCGGATTTTCACCGCATTCTCCTGCAGGGCGGAGTTTACCTCTATCCCGGCACCCAGAAAAAACCGGAGGGCAAGCTGCGCCTGATGTACGAGGCCAACCCCCTGGCTTTTCTGGCCGAGCAGGCGGGCGGGGCGGCCACCACCGGCACCGAGGCCATCCTGGATATCGTTCCCCAATCTCTCCACCAACGGGTGCCCCTCATCATCGGCAGCCGCGAGAACGTGGAAGAAGTGCTGCGCTGCCTAGAGGGTTCTCTGGTGCCCTAGGTTCTTCCCAATCCTTCTCTTTGAGCCAAGCTGGCCTATGGTAACCCTGGCAGAAAACCCCCTTCGCGTTGGTCTCAACCAAGAACGCACCCCGGATCCCTGCATTGTGGTGCAGTTTGGCGCTTCTGGGGATCTGGCCGCCCGCAAGCTGCTCCCGGCCTACTACCGGCTGTTTGGGCAGCGGCGGCTGCCGCCGGAGTTTACTTTGGTGGGGGTGGCCCGCCGCGATTGGACTCACGAGGTTTATCGGGAAAAAATGCGGGCTGCCGTGCAGGAGTTTGCCCCCCAGGACTTGGGGCCGGAGGCCCTATGGCAGGACTTCGCCAGCCGCCTGTTCTATTGCCGCCTGGATATCGGGGATCCAGAAGGCTATCTTCGCCTGAAGCAACTGCTCAGCCAGCTGGACGAAGAGCGGGGCACCCGCGGCAACCGAGTGTTCTATCTGGCGGTGGCGCCGGACTTCTATGCCCAGGCCATCCAACAGCTGGGGGCAGCTGGCATGGTGGCCGATCCGACCAAAACGCGGGTGGTGATCGAAAAGCCCTTTGGCCACGACCTCACCTCGGCCCAGGAACTCAACCGCCTTGTGCAGCGAATTTGCCAGGAAGAGCAGATCTACCGCATTGATCACTACTTGGGCAAAGAGACGGTGCAAAACCTGCTGGTCTTCCGCTTTGCCAACGCCATTTTCGAGCCTCTCTGGAACCGCAACTACATCGACCATGTGCAGATCACCGTGGCGGAGACGGTGGGGGTGGAGGATCGGGCCGGCTACTACGACACTGCCGGCGCCCTGCGAGACATGGTGCAAAACCACCTAATGCAGATCTATTGCCTGACGGCCATGGAGCCACCTGTCTCACTGCGCAGCGATGGGGTGCGCAACGAAAAGACCAAGGTGCTGCAGGCCACCCGCCTAGCGGATCCCCGCAATGTGGCAGCCGCAGCGGTGCGGGCGCAGTACGGCCCTGGCTGGATTGCCGGCAAGCCGGTGCTGGGCTATCGGCAGGAGCCCAATGTCAATCCCCAGTCCAAAACCCCCACCTACGTCGCTCTGAAACTGGAGTGTGATACTTGGCGGTGGAAGGGGGTGCCCTTCTACTTGCGCACTGGGAAACGCCTGCCCAAGAAGGTTTCGGAGGTGGCCATTCACTTTAAGCAGGTGCCCCTTTCCCTGTTCCAATCGGCAGCTCGGGAGGTGAGTCCCAACATCCTGGTACTGCGCATCCAACCCAATGAGGGCATCTCGTTGCGCTTTGAGGCCAAGATGCCGGGGCCAGAGATCCGCACCCGCTCGGTGGATATGGATTTCCGCTATGGGACTGCCTTTGGAGCGAGTACACCGGATGCTTATGATCGCCTGCTCCTGGATTGTCTGTTGGGAGATCCAACGCTGTTTACCCGTGCCGATGAGGTTGAAGCGGCCTGGCGGGTGGTGACGCCGGTGTTATCGGCCTGGGAGTCTGAGCCCGGCAGCGGCAATGGCGGCGGTGCTGCACCGCCTCTGTTCACCTATGAGGCCGGCACTTGGGGGCCAAAGGCTGCCGAAGATCTGCTCACCCAATCGGGGCGGCGGTGGCGGCGCCTCTGATTTGGCTGCTCTCGGCTGGTAAACCATGGCCTATCCACCTCTGTGTAAGCCGGGGCACCCTCAGCAACAGGCAGAAGAGCATGAGCAGCTCAAGAGCCCTTTCAAATGGCCGCTGCAGAAGAGAACACCAAGACGTAGGGATCCCCGGCTGTTGCAGCTAACATGGGCATGGCCTGTTTATCGCGTGGGTATCATGCCGCCACTGTTGTTTCGGTTATCCGTCCGGCCCTGGCAAGCCTTGTCGGTGGGCCTGGCAGTTGTGTTGGGGATGGGAGGGTGGAGCTCTGCCCAGGCCCAGGTGTTGCTGCACGTCCCTCTGCCCAATGGGGGCTTGATGCAGGCCCAAGCGCTACAACTGGCCACCGACTCGCTGCGGCTGGCCCAGTTTGGTCAAACGGAAGAAGCGCTGCGCCGCCTGCAACTGGCCGTGGCCATGGTGCCCAACTCCTCAGAGCTGCTCTATGTTTTGGGCAACGTCCACCTAGAACTGGGGGACTTGGAGCAGGCGATTGCCTCGTTGCAGAAGGCCCGCGCCCTGTCTCCTCAAGATGGGGATGTCCTCTACTCGCTGGGATCGGCTTATTTGCGGCAGGGCAGCTACTTTGCCGCCGCTGAGACTCTGGAACGAGCGGTTGCCCTGCAACCGGATAACCCCAATGCCCGCTTCCAACTGGGCAATGCCTACCTCATGCTGGATCGGTGGGATGCGGCCCGGCAGGAATATGAGAAGACCTTGCAGTTGGATCCCGCCTACTGGCCGGCCATGAACAACATCGGCTTGGTGGACTATGAGCAGGGGGATCTGGACGCCGCCATCGATCGCTGGGAACGCACGATAGAGATGAACGACTCTGTGGCAGAGCCCTATTTGGCCCTGGCGACTGCCCTCTACATTCGGGGAGAAACCGAACGGGCTGAGGAACTGGGGGCAAAGGCCATGCGCTTGGATCCCAACTATGCCCGCCTGCAGGTGTTGCGGGAGAATCTGTGGCGGGAAAACCTGCTGCGGGATGTGCAGATCCTCCTGCGTACCAGACCTGTTGCAGAAGCTCTGCAGCAAGCCGCCATCGAGCAGTTCAACCGGCGGATGGGCCTTTCGGAATAGGCTCAGGAATTGACAGTGGGAAGTTCTGCAGGGGATCCCTTGAGAACTCGTGCCTGAAACTTGGCCCGAATCCGCTCGGCAATCCCGGCGCTGTTCAAGCCCAGTTCTGCCAAGGATTCCTCGGGAGTGGCGTGCTCCACCCACACATCCGGCACCCCCAGGCGCAACAAAGGCACTGTCAGGTCGGCGTCGAGCAGGGCTTCGGCCACTGCCGAGCCAAACCCACCCATGAGGCAACCTTCTTCCACCGTCACCACCAAGCGGCTCTGTTCGGCCAAAGGCAGGATCAGCTCAGTATCCAGAGGCTTGGCGAAGCGGGCATTGACCACTGTGGCTGAGATACCGTGTTCTTTCAAGATCTCCGCCGCCTGCAGGCTGGGATGCACCATCGACCCATAGGCCAGGATCAACACCTCGCCACCGCTGCGCAGCACCTCGGCTTTGCCGATGGGCAGGGGTTCCCATCCCTCTTCTGCCAGAGGCACCCCCACGCCAGATCCGCGCGGGTAACGCATGGCGATGGGGCCCTGGGTGTACTGGATCCCGGTCACCACCATGCGCTGTAGCTCCGCTTCATCTTTGGGAGCCATTAGCACCATTTCCGGAATGCAGCGCAGATAGGCGATGTCGTACATGCCTTGGTGGGTGGGGCCATCGGCTCCTACAACTCCCGCCCGATCCAAGCAAAAGAAGACCGGCAACTTTTGGATACAGACATCGTGGATGATCTGGTCGTAGGCCCGCTGCAAGAAGGTGGAATAAATGGCCACCACTGGCCGCATTCCCTCACAGGCCATGCCAGCCGCCAACGTGACAGCGTGCTGCTCGGCGATCCCCACATCCACAAACTGATCCGGCAGCTTTTCCTTCAGTTTGTCCAGGCCAGTGCCCGTATCCATAGCGGCGGTGATGCCGATGATGCGGGGATCCCGCTCGGCCAGCTTGCAGAGGGCATGGCCAAAGACCTTGCTGTAGCTGGGGGGCTTGGGCTTGGTGGGCGGGTAGGGCTTGCCGGTGGCCAGGTCGAAGCGGGATTGGGCATGATACCCCACCTGTTCCGCTTCGGCAGGCGGGTAGCCCTTGCCTTTGACGGTAGCTACATGCACCAGTACCGGGCCGGAGATGCCGTGGGCCAACTCAAAGGCATCCAACAACTCCGCCAGGTTGTGCCCGTCCACCGGCCCCACGTAGGTAAAGCCCAGCTCCTCAAAGATAATGCCGGCTTTGTTGTTTTGCACAGCGGTAACCAGCTTCACCGTTTCCTTGAGGCGGTCAATTTCTGGGCTGAGGCTGGATCCCAGTAGGGGCAGGTTCTTCAGTTGCTCTTCTAGGCTGTCGGCCAAAAACTGCACCGGCGGGCTGAGGCGCAGGCGGTTTAAATAGCGAGGGATCGCCCCCACATTGGGGGAAATAGACATGCCGTTGTCGTTGAGCACCACCATTAGGTTGGTCTTGGGCAGGTGCCCGGCGTGGTTGATGGCTTCATAGGCCATGCCTCCGGTCAGGGCACCATCCCCAATGATGGCCACCACCTTGAAGTTGTCTCCCCGCCGATCCCGAGCGATGGCCATGCCCAAAGCTGCCGAGATGCTGGTGGAAGCGTGCCCCGCCCCAAAGTGATCGAAGCGGCTCTCGCTGCGCCTCAGGTAGCCGGAAATCCCCCCCTTCTGGCGCAATGTGTGGAAATTGTGGTACCTGCCGGTGAGCATTTTGTGGGCATAAGCCTGGTGCCCCACATCCCAGATCACCTTGTCTCGATCCAGATCGAGGGTCTTGTAGAGGGCCAAGGTCAGCTCCACCACCCCCAGCCCTGGCCCCAGATGACAGCCGACCGGGGAATTGGCAGCCGTCTGCAGATGTTTGTCGCGAATCTGGCGGGCTAGGCTGCGCAACTGGCTCAGGTTCAGGTTTCGGAGCTGGTTGGGATGAGTGATGTCACTCAGGTGCATAATGGACTCGTCCTTCCGGTGTGATCTCACTCTAATTCATTTTCAGGAGGGGTTTTGTAGCCCTCTCTCTCAAAACTTCAAGGAATGCAGGGATCCCCTCAATGCTGGGCCAAGGGCAGTAAACTACCCGACCCTGACTGCTTCGCAGTACAGTGCGGGCTTTCAGTAGCCCTGAGCCTGTTATGCTCTCCCAGAGAACAAAACAAACTCGAACCTCTGGGCTGGTTTACGGCAGCCCCCAAAAGCGCAATTACGTTTGCACCATTCTAGTCCGCATCCCCTTCCCATCCACAGTGCCCACACTTAAACTGCTTCCCACTGCGATAGGATTGCGCAGGGTCGGGA
>NZ_JANSHM010000025.1:0-37621 GCF_047461635.1 Synechococcus sp. W55.2
TTCTTCGGCTGCGTCTGATGTGTATATGAGACAGGCCTTTGGGGGGCCTGGCTTGCTGCACCTGGCCAGCCGTTATTGCGGCGCAACGCTGTCGCGACCGCGCCACAATGCTCCGCCGCTGACGCGAACGGACGGAGTCCTTGCCCGTCCTCCGCTTTTCATTGCCGTCGAGGAAAACACCACCGTGATGCAGGTGCATCCCCGCCAGTTGGGGATCCCTCATGTATCGGTAACCTCCTATCTAGAGGCGATTGGAGTGGTGGTGGCCCATCGAGCAGGAGTGGCCTGGTCGTCGCTACGGCTCTCCCCCTCCCCCCCGGAAAAGCTGGGATCCCACACTTGCGCCGTTATTGCTACGCGACGCTGTTGCGTTCGTGACAGCGGTGCAGAGCACAATAGTGGGACAGAGTCCTTTCGCGATAGCGGGATGGAGTCCCAGTAGGCTACCGGTCGCGTTAGCGGGACGGAGTCCATGAGCAGATGGGAGCCGGCAGGGGATCCGCCGGGTTTAGGCCGGCAAACCACTCCGACAGGGCGGCCGGCAAGCAGAGGCCGGGGTTTCCCTCGATGTGCAGCCGCTCCAGTCGGGGCAGTTCTGCCAAAAAGGTCGGCAGTTCTCCCGTGAATTGGTTACGTGCCAGGCGCAGATCCCGTAACTGATTCAGTTGAGCCAGCTCGGGGGGCAGGGATCCGCTGAGGCGATTGTCCGACAGGTAGAGGTTTTCCAGGTGGCGCAGTTGCCCCAGTTGGGGGGGAATAGGCCCAGAGAGCTGATTGCGATCCAAAAACAGGCCCTTGAGGGAGCTCATCTGGCCCAGTTGGCCGGGAAGGGTGCCGCTGAGGCGGTTGTTTTGCAGGATGAGGTTTTCCAGGTGGCGCAGTTGCCCCAGCTGGGGGGGAATAGGCCCAGAGAGCTGGTTGTGATCCAAAAACAGGCCGCGCAGGTTGCGCAGCTGCCCCAGCTCGGATGGGATGGAGCTGGAGAATTCGTTGTAGTCGAGAAACAGGTTTTCCAACTGGCTGAGTTGCCCCAGCTCGGGCGGCAGGGGGCCGGAAAGTTGGTTGTGGCTGAGGGACAAGGCTCGCAACCGGCGAAATTGGCCTATTTCGGGCGGCAAGGAGCCGCTCAACCCCTGGCGATCCAACACCAGTTGGACAAGACACTGATCCGGATCAAAAAGGGCCACCTCCTCTACCTTCACCTCCGGACGGCCCAGAGCTGCCAAGATCTGCCGCAGCAAGAGGGGATCCCGACAAAGGGGAGCAGACCAGGCCCCCATCCCCCAGCTCAGCCAAACCCAGATCGCCAACAGGCCCACCGCCCACCTCTCGTGCCGAGCCATTCCCCTCTGCTGCTTCATCCCTGCTCTCCAAAGGATCTTTGCCAAGGTAGCATCCTACTCCGTCCCGCCTCCGCCGGGGTTGTTGCTATGGGCAGGGGAACCGCGACGTAGAAGAGTTCTGGCCCGGAACCGGCTAAGGACTCCGTCCCGCTAGCGCGAACAGCTACACTGAAAAGCCGATGACCTCCTCTTCGGCAAACCTCCATGGCCAGGATCAACGACCACTTCCTCAAGCTCAAGACCGGCTATCTCTTTCCCGAGATCGCCCGGCGGGTGCAGGCTTTTGCCACCGCCCATCCCGAAGCTCAAATTATCAAAATGGGCATTGGCGATGTCACCGAGCCGCTGCCGGAAGCCTGTCGAACGGCCATGATCCGGGCGGTGGAGGAAATGGGGGAACGGGCCACCTTTCGCGGCTATGGGCCAGAGCAGGGCTACGAGTGGCTGCGCCAGGCCATTGCCCGGCACGACTTCCAGGCCCGCAACTGCGATATCGACGCTTCCGAGATCTTCGTCTCCGATGGCTCCAAGTGCGATTGCGGCAACATCCTGGATATCCTCGGCCACGACAACACCATCGCCATCACGGATCCTGTCTATCCGGTTTATGTGGACACCAACGTGATGGCGGGCCATACGGGGCCGGCCAACGAACGCGGCGAATACGAGGGCCTGGTCTATCTGCCCATCACTGCCGAAAATCACTTCACCGCCAGCCTGCCCAGCCAAAAGGTGGATGTGATCTACCTCTGCTTCCCCAATAACCCCACAGGCGCAGTGGCCACACGGGAGCATCTGCAAAACTGGGTGGACTATGCCCGTGCCCACGGCTCCCTGATCCTGTTCGATGCCGCCTACGAAGCCTATATCACCGAGCCCGGGATCCCCCACTCCATTTACGAGATTCCAGGGGCGCGGGAATGTGCCATCGAGTTCCGCTCCTTTTCCAAAACCGCTGGGTTTACCGGCACCCGCTGTGCCTTTACGGTGGTGCCCAAGTCTTTGCGGGGGCAAGCTGCCGATGGATCCTGGGTGGATCTGTGGAGCTTGTGGTATCGCCGTCAATCCACCAAGTTCAACGGGGTGTCCTACATTGTGCAGCGGGGGGCGGAGGCGGTCTATTCCGAAGCAGGGCAAGCGCAGGTGCAAGGTCTGGTGCAGTTTTACCTGGAAAATGCCCGCATCATTCGCCAGCAGTTGGCCGAAGTGGGGATCCAAGTTTATGGCGGCGTGAATGCTCCCTACGTCTGGGTGAAAACACCCGATGGGCTGAGCAGTTGGGAGTTTTTTGACAAGCTGCTGCACACCTGCCATGTGGTGGGTACCCCTGGCTCTGGCTTCGGCAGCGCCGGAGAGGGCTATCTGCGCCTGTCCGCTTTCAACAGCCGCGCCAACGTGGAAGAGGCAATGCGCCGCATTGGCAGCGTGTTTGCGGGGGCTGGAGCCGTTGGTTAATTGAGTCTTGACCCAGAGGGCGAGGATTCTTTCAAGCGCTCCCCGCCGCCAGAGGCGAACAGCTTGGGCCCGACAGGAAAGATGACGAACCAGTCGGCGATACCGCCGCGAACCCTTTTGCCTGCAACGCAGCAACTGGGCCAGCTTCCCCTTCGGCTTTCCGGGTACTGCCGCTTCGACTGCAGCTCCTGACCGTTAGCGATGAAGATATCCATACCCTCATGGGCAGTGGCCAGGTGAACTTTGCCCAAATCCACCCCATTTCCACCAGAACGGGTGTGTTCTGGGGCCAAGGTATCACCCTTTCCCATTGGGCAGACAGAGTTCGCAGCAGCCCAGCAAAAAGCTGCCCTGATCGCGTCAGCAGGTCGTATCTTGGTCGGCCAGTTCTGGCGAAAGCCTTTCACAAAGCAGGCCGTAGGTCTTTTGCCTGGATCCCTAGACCAGCAGCGGGGCTTTGCGCCAAGCCTTGGGCTGCTGGAACCGGTGCAGATCTCGGATCAGCCGCACCCAGCCGTCAGACATGGACTCCACCAAAACTTTGCCTTTCTCCGGCGTGGCGGCGGTGGCATCGCCCAAAACTCCGCTCTGGGTGAGATCGCGAGTTGCCCAAGCGAAAGGGATCCGCCCTTCCATGCTGAGCAAGCTGTTTTCCGGCAGATCGTGGGGATATTCGCAGACCAATCGGTCGGTTCGCACCGTATCGGGCAAAAGGTGCATCAGCATACTGGTCTCCCCATCGCCGGCGTGAATACCCAATTCCCGCTCTTTCTCGGTAAACAGCTCTCGTCCTTCGTGGGGAACCCGCCAGACCGACACCGGGAACAGCATGAAATCTTCATACTTCTGGTGAAGATCGCGGGCAACAATCTCCAGCACCTGTGGCTGGCCACCGTGGGAATTGAGGAACACCAGCTTGCGAAACCCAGCTCGGTAGATGCTCTCTGCCACTTCTGTCAGCACCGCCATCAGGGTTTGAGCCGAGAGGGTAATGGTGCCGGGGAAATGCCAATGCTCGTTGGCTTTGCCGTAACATTGGGTGGGCAAAACATAGGCTGGGATCTCAGGCTCCAGCTTCTCCATGGCGCGCCCAATGATCGCCGTGCCGATGCAGGCATCCACCACCAGGGGCAGGTGGGGCCCGTGTTGCTCAATCGAGGCAACCGGCTGAATGATCACCACGTTCTCTTTGTCGGGCATGGCCTGGATCTCCGTCCAGGTCAGGTAGGGGAAAAAGCGGTGGGGCGGGACAAAAGTGTGCATCATGGCGGGATCCGTTCAAGTTTGATCAGAAAGCTACCTAGCACCATGCCACAAAATCGGGTTCACGAAATGCCCGCAAAGACGGGATCCCCGGCCAACCCGCCTGCCAAAGAAACGTAAGAAAGCCATCGATTAGGATAAGTACAGTCTGTACAGTTTCCGGTCAACGATTGCATGACCCTGTTGCCTTGTTTGCCCGCCCAGTGTGACTCTGTTGAGGGCCTGCGTCTGCTGGGGCGCCCTTTGCCCGCCTCGGCGGAAGTGGGCAGCGCTCCCCCCTCACCCCGTCCCATTCTCGCCCTGCCAGGGTCGCAGGCCACCCTCTATGCGGAGCTGATTCAGGTTTCTCGCCACAGTCTTGAGGCAGGCTCTGACACCCCGCCGCTGCTCTGGGTGCGGCCTCTCTTGCTCAGGCAGGGATCCCAAGTCTTCAACCTGCGGGCCACCTCGGATTTGCTCTGGCCTGCTGCCGGCTTTGTTCCGGCCTATGCGGAGGAGGTATTGCCCCTTCTGGAACAGGCAAGGGATCCCGCTCCCCACGAGCCCTCTGCCCGACAGCAGTTGCAGGCCTTTCTGCGACAAGTCTGGCGAGGCTAGGCTGCCCCGGAATGGCCAAGGGAGGCGGCCAACCTTTGCAAAGCCGATGCCAACATCGCTAGAGCCGCGTCAATTTCTGCCGGGGTGACGATCAAGGGGGGCACAAAGCGCACCACCTGGGATCCTGCCGGCACCAACAACAGCCCGCAGTCCATGGCTGCCTTGACCACTTCAGCCGCCGGGATGCGCACCACCAAGCCCTGAATCAGGCCCCAGCCCCGCACTTGCTCAACGAGCTGCGGAAACTGCTCCGCCAAGCGGGACAGCCCCTGACGCAGATACACCCCTGTCTGCTGGGCATTCCAAACCAAACTCTCCGACATTAGCGTGCGGCAAACCGCCAGGCCCACCGCACAAGCCAAGGGGTTGCCCCCAAAGGTGCTGGCGTGATCCCCCGGCTGAAACACGGCGCAAAAGTCTTTCGCCAACAAGGCCCCGATGGGGATCCCACCGGCCAGGCCCTTGGCCAAGGTGAACACATCCGGCTCCACCCCCAGGTTACAGTGGCCCCACAGCATGCCAGTACGGCCCATGCCCACCTGCACCTCATCCAAAATCAGCAGAATGCCCCGCTCGCTGCAGATCCGGCGCAACCATTGAAAATAGGCGGGATCCCCCGGCACAACCCCCCCTTCCCCCTGCAACGGCTCCAACAGCACGGCACACACCCGCTCGCCCCAGCGCTCCAACACCGCTGCTGTGCCCTCGATGTCGTTGTAGGGAACGTAGTCAAAGCCGGGCACCAGAGGGGCAAAGTCTTTTTGGTATTTGGGCTGGCCGGTGGCGGTAATGGTGGCCAGGGTGCGGCCATGGAAGCTGGCATGGGCGGTGAGGATCATCGGATCTTGGATCCCGCGCACCGTGTGGGCATACTTGCGAGCCAGCTTAATGGCTCCCTCATTGGCTTCCGCCCCTGAGTTGCAGAAAAACACCTTGTCGGCACAGGAGTGCTGGGTCAGCCATTGAGCCAGTTGTGCCTGCGGCTGGTTGTAGTAAAGGTTGGAAACATGGTGCAACTGTTGTGCCTGCTCGGTGAGCGCCTGAATCCACAGCGGGTGGGCATGCCCCAGAGTACAGGTGGCAATGCCGGCCACAAAGTCCAGGTACTCGCGCCCCTGCTCATCCCAAACCCGACACCCCTGCCCGCGCACCAAGGTCAGGGGATAGCGCCCGTAGGTGGACATCACATGCTCGGCAAACAGCTCGGCAGTTGTCGGGGATCCCGAAGTGGCACTGGCAAGAGGCGAAGTCAGGGGGGACATGGCCGGTGAAGGATTGTTGTCGTGTCGGCGGCGCAGAGCACTTTGGGGCTGTGCAAGCCGTGTTTCGAGTGTATCACCCTGCTTTTGGAGATGATATTCTGGCAGGGCCCAAGATTCAGGGATCCCTACGAACCGATGTCGCGGCGGGGGGTAACGGTCTGGTTTACAGGGTTGAGCGGGGCGGGCAAAACCACCCTAAGCTGCGGCGTGGCCCAGCAGTTGCGCGCTTGGGGGCTGCCGGTGGAGGTGCTCGACGGAGATGTGGTGCGGCAACATCTCACCAAAGGGCTCGGCTTCAGCAAAGCGGATCGGGATGAGAACATTCGCCGCATCGGCTTTGTGGCGGAGATGCTGACTCGGCACGGGGTGATTGTGCTGGTGTCGGCTATTTCCCCTTATCGGGCGGTGCGGCAGGAGGTACGGCGATATATTGGCAGCTTCATCGAGGTCTTTGTGGATGCCCCTTTGGAGGTGTGCGAACGTCGGGATGTGAAGGGCCTCTATCGAAAGGCGCGGGCAGGCTTAATCCAGAACTTTACCGGCATCGACGATCCCTACGAGCCGCCGGAACACCCGGAGGTGGTGTGCAAAACTGCCGAGCAAAGCATCTCCGAATGTATTGACCTGGTGATACAAAGCCTAAAAAGCAGAGGTTATGTCTAACAGGCCCACTGCTCTTACGTTGCCCGTAGAGGGTGGGCTTCCCCCCGGAGTAGCTGCAAAGAACCTAGAATTAAGAAAGGCTTACAAGCAACTCCTATGGCTTCGACATCGGTATCGGCCACTCCCATTTCGGCGCGGTGGATCTGGCGAGGGCAGTCGGTTCATTACGTCAAACAGGGTGAGCAGGGGCAGCCTCTGCTTCTGGTACACGGCTTTGGGGCCTCTACCGACCACTGGCGCAAGAACATTCCCGAATTGGCTCAACATTATCAGGTGTATGCCATTGATTTGCTGGGTTTCGGTCGCTCTGCCAAGCCCAACTGGGACTACCGCACCGAAATCTGGCGGGATCAACTGCGGGACTTTTGCCAACAGGTAATCCGTCGGCCTGTGGTGGGGATCGGCAACTCCCTGGGCGGCTATGTGGTGCTCAGTTTTGCGGCGGAGTGGCCGGAGTGGGTGCGGGGCGTGGTGCTTTTGAATGGGGCAGGTGGGTTTTCCACCCTCAAGGGATCCCCGACCGGATGGCGGCAATGGATAGGCGGATTGGTGGGCTGGGGCCTGCGCCAGCGCCTGGTGTCTTACCTGCTGTTTCAGTATTTGCGGCAGCCGCACGTGATCCGAGCCAAGCTGAAGCAGGTTTACTACGACCCGGCAGCCGTGACCGATCAGCTGGTCGAGGCCATTCATCGCCCCACCCAGGATCCGGGGGCTGCCGATGTGTTTGTGGCCTTGATGCGAGGTGGGCAGAAGGGACGGTATGTAGATGAGCTGCTGTGCAGCTTGGTGCGCCCGCTGTTGTTGATCTGGGGAGAACGGGATCCCTGGATGCGGGCTCGGGAACGCTCTAAGCTGTACCGGGCCCACTACCCTCAAGCAGTGGAATACTTCCTGGAGGCTGGCCACTGCCCCCACGATGAGCGCCCCGAAGAGGTCAATGCCCTGATTCACCGGTGGATTGAGACCGGGATCCCAGCCACCACTTCTCCCCCCATTTCCAAAGCTGCCCCTGTATCGGAAGTCCATCCCTAGGCGGCCCGTCTAGCTTGGGCTGTCCAACAATTCCTCCTGGGGATCCCCTTCTAGGCCGATGGTGTACTTAGACCATTCTCGATAGGAACCACTGCCGACGGCTTTGGAGATTTCAAAGTAAAGAGTGCTGTGGGGACGGCGGGGTTGGCGCAGCAGGGGCATACCGGCTTCGCGGGGGGTGCGGTTCCCTTTTTTCACGTTGCAACGCACACAGGCACTGACCACATTTTCCCAAGTATCCCCGCCGCCACGAGACCGAGGGATCACGTGATCCAGGGTGAGATCTTCGCCGAAGCAGCCGCAGTACTGACAACGATGCCCATCCCGGTAGAGGACGTTGCGGCGCGTAAGCGGGATCTCCTTGTGGGGAACGTGGACATAGTGGCGCAGACGAATGACGGTGGGCAAGGGAATGTTGCCGTACACCACTCGGCCATTGTGCTCGATTTGCTCGGCCTTGCCCTTAAGCAAAAGAACGACTGCCCTGCGCCAACTGGTGATGTTGAGCGGCTCGTAGGAGGCATTCAAAACCAAAACCTTGCCCATAGTGCCGCGCACCGCTGACGGGATCCCTAACCCAAGCCGGAAGGCGCCAGCCCCCTGAAGTTATGCAAAATGTTAACACAGCTTTAGATTCAAGCAGTAGGAGTTCTGTGCTCCAGGAGATATTCCCGGCTGCTGCGAGAGCGCTACTCTGGAAAAGACCTGCCGGCAAGGGCGTGTTGATCCTGGGGCATTAGGTGGGGTTTCCCGAATAGGCTGAACTTTATTGAGGTGATGAAGCCGGAACTGAAATCTTCAACTCAACAGCAGGATCTGCCCCAAAAGAGAAATCCAGGCGAGGGATCCCGCTGGCTGATGGGTCTAGCCATCCTGCTGCTCTGTCTGGGGTTCCCCAACCGCTGGTGGCACTGGTTTCCGGGGGCGCTGCTGGGCCTAGCCCCGCTGTTTGACCTGTGCGAACAACGGCAAGGGTGGGCGCGGTGGCGTTTGGCCTATGGCCTCTGGTTTTGGGTTTGCCTGTATGCCTTCTGGGTGGATCCCTTCTCGGTTAAGGTGTTGAGCGCCTGGGAGATCCTGGGGGGCGTGGTGGTGGCTCCCCTGATCCCCCTCTTTTTCACCACTGCTACGCTCCTCAGTTTGGAGCTGAGCCGCCCCCTGCCGGCTTGGGCACGTCCGCTGGGCTTGGCCACGGTCTGGACAGGCTTGGATGGGCTGTTGGGCTTGCTCTGGTGGCCCATCCCTTTCCACTGGGGATCCCTGTTGTTCGACTGGCCCCTCGGGATCCAAGTAGCCGATGTTACGGGGATCTGGGGGGTTACCTTCTATGCCGTGTTCGTCAATGGGGTTCTTTGGCAGATGGCCAGGCAGATTTCTAGCCGGTGGCAGGCGGCCGGGGGATCCCTGAGAAACGTTTTGGGTGAGATGCTCAGGAACAGGGATTTCTGGGGTACGCTCGCCTGCGGCCTGGGGTTGACGGGGCTGGTCTTGGCCTATGGAAGCGCACGCCTGGCCTACTTCGATGCCTTGGCCGTCGAAAACAGGGATCCTGACTTTCGGGTAGCGGCAGTGCAGCAGGTGGCTTGGCTGGAAGCCGATCGCAGTTGGAACTACCGCCTGGAGCGCTACCGGGAGCTGCATCAGCTTTCTGCCCAGGGGGTGGCTGCTGGGGCACAGTTGGTGATTTGGCCGGAGGGGGCGCTGCGGGCACGGCTGCTGAATACTGGCCTGGAACCCTACGTGATCGAGCCAATGCAAGCGATTCTGCCGCCGGAAGGCGCTTTGATTACGGGGGCAACAGAGCCGGATCCCCGCACAGCCCATTTGCCGGAAGAGCAGCAGCGATTTTTTAATACGGCCCTGTTGTTTGACGCCCAGGGCAACTTGCTGGATTGGTTTGGCAAGCAGTGGATCTTTCCCTATTTCGAGTCGGGGCGCTACGTGCCTTCACCCGATGGCTATCGGCCTCTGGACGGAGGGGAGCTTTTCGGGCCTTTGGGGGTGATGATCTGCTTGGAGAGCGTCTTGCCTGCGCCCAGCCGAACTTTAACCCGTCGCGGCGCCGAGTCTTTGATCGTGATTTCGGATGATAGCTGGTTTGGTAATAGCCACTGGCCGATGTTGCATGGCCAGCTCTCGGTTTTCCGGGCTGTGGAAAATCGGCGTAGCGTGGTGTTTGTCAACAACACCGGCGGCAATTTGGTGGTGGATCCCTCAGGTCGGCTCCAGCAGGTTGGCCCCATCTTTCAGCGGGGGGTGATCACGGGAGAGGTGAGGCGGCGCTCTGAGACAACTTTCTACAATCGCGCGGGGGATTGGCTGGCGTGGCTGACGTTGGGGCTATCTTTGGGGCTATGGCGCTGGGGATCCCGAGCAAGGCAAGGATGAGTTAGAATCGATAGGCCCACCGGTGGGTCTGCGGATTCTCCTATCCAGTCCTCACTTCAAAGCCCTGCTGATGTAGCTCAGTTGGTAGAGCAGCTCACTCGTAATGAGCAGGTCGTCGGTTCGAGTCCGATCATCAGCTTTCTGGAGTTGAACACCTCAGAGTCCCTTTGGGAGAAGAGTTGGGGGTGGTCGCGGAAGCGGCGCGGAGCGTTTGGGCAGCAGCGATCATTCTTTCGAATTGCAGTGAAACCTTGGAACGGCTACAGTTGTGGAGGGCACCAGAAAAGATTTCGGGTAGAGACCCCCAAAGAATGGAGAATATCTCTCATTACCCCTGTGCAGTACTTCCAATGCTCAGGATCTGCACACATGCGGTCGGGATTCAACTCCATCTCATAATGGATAACATTGGGGATCCCGGCAAACTCATCAGAAGACTGAGGAGAAACAATCAGCAGCAGAAAAGGTTTGCCCCTGCGCTTAGCCGCCAGCTTATCCATTAAGTCAACAACGGCCTCTCGCCGGCAACCCCCTGTGCGCACAAACAAGACTTTATCGGCTTTTTCCAAAACATACATAAAACGCTTGGCGCGAGCAGTGTAGCGAGTTCGCATTCGCTCATGGATGGGGTGCATATTCTGAAGTGGATCCTCCCCCTCTTCCACCTCATGGCCAAAGGAGAGGCCCGTCCACTTGCTGTGGTAAATTCGCCGATCTTCAGGGCTGTAGTGCAAATATTGCGGATCCCACATGCCCTGAAACTCGTTGTGGATCATATCGGCCACATCGGCCAAATTGCTGGTGCGCGTCAAATCAAAAGGAAAGGCAGGCCCGTCATATTCCAACTTGTAGAGCAGCATTCGCACCGCGCAGCGATCCCCTAACGGCACAATGGCAACACGATGAATATCGGATAATTTACAGGTGTATTCCAGCAGCATGACCGATCCAGGAGCAGCCTTTACCCGACTTTCGAGGCCACCTTCCCCGATCATCAGGGTTCGGAAGAGAGCTTCGCGGTGGCTCGGATCTTCATAAACACCCGCTGGCATGGCTTTGAGAGCAGCCCGCACTTCCTTCCACATGGGGTGGATGTTGTACTCGTGATTGCTCTGGTTGATCACGCACAGGCGAGGCATGGGATTAGAAGAGCCTTCTGAGGATCCACTGAGCTTGAGAAGGATCAACGATCCGTCCTCGAAGATCGTTTCTACTGCTGCTGAGGAAAAGAACTGGGCTACTGGGGAGAAGACAAGATCGGCATCCGCAGGAACGGAGAGGGTGGTTTGCACCGAACCATCTTCTTGTACGGAAAGGGAATATAAGGTAGCATCCCCTAGCCTTTCATCGCTTTTTCCAATATACAGACCCGGCTGTAGACCTGCTTTTTGGAAAGCGGCTTGCAAAGGTTGCCAAGTGGGCGTGATGGTGTAAGGGTAGGGAGTTATATTCACGATGCGAAATTGGTTTTTGCCTGTTTCTGCAGTCACCCAAAAACCATGCTCATCTGCAAAAACGACCCGTTCTCCAACGGGTTGAACAAGCTTTCTACGAGCTGAACTAACTTGGCCGGGATCCAGAAGAGAGAGATCGATGGCCTCAAACATGACCTGATGACCCTTGGAATTGGGGTGAGCTGGGTCAAAAGCAAGGTCTGGTTTCCAGCGGCCCTGTCCATCTTCCAAATGAGGCAGCCAATTGAACACAGGGCATCCCCAGCTGAGCATTCTTTGCTGAGTTTCTTGCAAAAGAAGATGCTGTTCTGGGCCGTAGTTTGCATGGGGATAAACCCCTCCCAGAACTGGCAAGGCTCCAATGTCTTGAATTCGCTGAATTAACCGCCGCAGGCCGTTTTCAAACCGCCTCTGCAGGGCGCGGCGATGCTGGGGCAAGGCCGATACCAAGCCTTCATTTCCCAAGGACAGGGCAACAATAACGACATCAGGACGTTCAGGGATCACCGCCTGCTCAAACCGCAACAGAGTTCGGCTGACATTGGCCCCCAATTGGGAGAGATTTCGCACTTGATGGCCATAGCGTTCTTGCAGAGCTTTCTGCAACAGCCAAGCCCAACCTCGCAACAGCCAGGCGCTGCACCCCAGGGCAACGGAGCTGCCCAAAATGACGACTTTTAGCCCTTGCGGATTTTCCGGTTCGACCTCAGGAATGGGATCGGCAAAATAGCCGTAAGGATAGGCAGGGATCTGGCCAAACTCCCCATCCTCGACAATCAAAACTGCCGGTAAAGGTTCTGGTTCAAGGGGCACCCAGCGATTGACAGCGGTGGATTCCCAAATCACTTCGCCACCGGCTTGCACGCGCAGATATCGGTACTCCACTCGAGGAGTTTCTTTTAAACATCCACTGTAGGGTAACAGCGGGCCGGGCGCGCCATCTGCCGGGCTCAACGGCAACTCTACCCACCACAGCGGATAATGAGCGGGATCCGTCTGCAGCCAAATGCAATGGCAGGGATCCCAGGAGCCCAATTTTGCGCTGGATCCCACCAAGGCAATTCTCTCGCCCGGCTGGGTGATGGCACGAACCTGGAAGCGATACATAACGTTTTCCTGGCACAGGATTCAATGGGAAATTGTGGGGCTGCGCGGGCGGACTGCACTCACTCATCACCCAATCAACAGCTCAGCAGCCGGCTGAGAAGGGCAAGAGCCTGGGAGCTGATCCCATCTCTGCTGTTTTATCCGGGAAAAAGAGAAGTTCTTAAATCTGGAAAGGAAAGATCTCTAGTACCCAAAAATCCAGTTCAACTGGGCCAATACGGTTCTTAATACAGTTCTGAATAAAGACTCAGTCAATCTTGGCTTAAAGCTAGCATATTGACCGAGGGCTGTCTGTTTTCCAGAGCACTTTTAGACTCTCTCTGGGGTACAGATTTCCAACTGTCGTTGCGGCAAAATGACCTCAAAGCTGGATCCCTGGCCCAGCTCGCTCTCCACCTGCACCTGACCTTGATGCTGTTGGGCAATGCTTTTGACGATCGCCAGCCCCAAACCTGACCCCGAGAGGCGACCGGGATCCCCGCTGCGAGCCGGATCTACCCGATAAAAGCGATCGAACACATGGGGCAGAGCCTGAGGCGGGATCCCTGGTCCGGTATCTTGTACCCGTACCACCAGCTCTGGGGATCCAGAGCGCAGCCGCTGCTCCAGCCTCACCTGCACCTCTCCTTGGGGGGGAGTGTGGAGAAGGGCATTTTCGATCAAGTTGGTAAACAGGCGGGCCAATTGATCTTCATCTCCCCAAAAACCGAAGGGATCCACTTGGGCGGGAGAAGGTTCCGTCCCGCTCTCAGGGGCAGCAATCTCCAGCTGCAAGCGGATCTGCTTTTGGTTGGCCAAGCCCTGCAGCTCTTCCACCACCTGCAGCAGCAGAGCATCCAGCGCACAGCAACGGGGTTGGAAAGGCACCATACCGCTGTCGTGGCGGGCCAGAAACAGCAGGTCATCCACCAGACGACCCAGCCGTAAACACAACCGCTCCACCATCTGCCAGCGCTGCCGGGTGTCGGCATCCAATTGGGAATCTGCCAAAGCCACCTGTACCGCGGTTTGGATGCTGGCCAAGGGACTGCGCAGCTCGTGGGAGGCATCGGCGGTAAATTGCTTGAGCTGCTGATAAGACTGCCGGATGGGCTGCATGGCCAGGCCGGAGAGCATCCAGCCAATGGCCCCCACACCCGTCAAACCGGCCACCACCCAGAGGGAAAGATCCCGGATCAACTGTCGCGTTGGCTTGCTCACCTCAAACCAGGGATGGCTGACCCGCAGATAGCCCAGCAGCTTCCCACCGGCCACAATCGGCTCGGTGAACTGGCGCAGCCAATACCCAGGGGCGATACGGGCAGTGTGCAGGGATCCCTCGGTCAACAGGGGGGCAGGGATCCCGCCGGGCACCGTGGACCAGATGAGCGTTCCCTGAGGGCCGAACCACTCCAAGTCGATGTGATCGTCCTCTAGGGTGCTGGGATCATCCCGAAAGCTGGCCTCCAAGCTGCGGCGGGCCTGCTGCGGATCCAAGAGGCTCTCATCCACCACCAAAGACCGCTCGACAATCTCCACCACATGGCCAAGGGTATCGTCCACCCGCTCGATCAGGGTTGACTGCACGTACCAATAGAAGCTGCCGGCAAACAACAGCAGCAACACTGCCGTAACCGTTGTATACCAGAAGGCCAACCACTGCCGCGTCGCTTGAAACATGGGAGCTGCACCGCGGGGGGAAACGGAGTGGGGCTAGCTGTGAACACGGGGTTCGGGGTGAAGGGAAGACAAGACCTCGGCCTCCACCTGGAGTAGAGTATCGAGCCGCTCCTGCACCTGATCGGCGGGAAACTGCTCCAACGCCAAATCCAAGTAAAGCTGCCAATGGCGCTCCTCCGCAGCCGCCAGCCAGAGATAAAACTGCCGCAACTCCAGGTCAGGCGCGTGGATCCCCAACAGGCCCAAGCGTTCGTGGCTGCGGGCCTCGATAATGGCTGCCACCAGCAAGGTGTCGAGCAGATGCTCTGGCTCAGAGCGGCGCAGGTGTTGGTTCAGGCGACCGGCATAGGGCGCAGCCGACAAGGGCTTGATGGGGATCCCCAGCCGTTGCAGGTGGCGATGCACCCGCTCAAAATGCTGCAGCTCCTCCCGCGCCAGCGGCGAGAGGGTTTCCACCAAACGCCCATTAGCCGGGTAGCGAAACAGCAAGCTGAGGGCGTTGCCCGCTGCTTTTTTCTCACAGTTGGCGTGGTCTAGCAAGACCAGATCGATGTGCCGGGTAGCCTGTTCGATCCAGTCCTCAGAGGTACGAGAAGCAAGTTCTAGAGCAAGCACAGGGTCGGTAGGAAAGGGTTAAGAGAAGTTCTAGGGACGAACGATCTCCACAGTAACCCGCCCCGTCAGCTCCGGGATCGGGGGATGACACTTGGTCAATCGGATCTTAGCTTTGCTGGCCCCCGTCTCCCGCAGCACCATTTCGGCAATCGCCTCCGCCAAACTCTCGATCAGCACAAACTGATTGCTTTTCACCAATTCCGCAATCCCGGCCACAGCAGAACGGTAGTCGAGGGTGTCGCGCAACTGGCCGCTGAGAGCAGCCGGGCGCAGATCCGCCCACAGCTCGAAATCCACTTCAAACCATTGCCCCGAAGCCCGTTCCGCCTCATCAAGGCCGGTATAACCGTAGTAGCGCAGGCCGGAGACGATCAGCCGATCCCGCAACTGCTCAGGGGGTTGCCGAGGGATTCCGATCGGGATCTGGATAGGGCTGCTGACTGTTGCTGCTGACACTGGTGGGGATCTGTAGCTCCATCACATCCTCCCAGCTCGACCTGGAGACCCCATCCCACAGGGCCTGACGAAACAACGAAACCTTGGCTCGACCTTGGGAGCCGGTTGCCCCCTGTTCCCATTTCCTTTTTGATTCCCTAAGAATTGGCTCCGGGATCCCCATCCCTCAATGGCTGAGGGCCAACGCTCTCCCCTCTACGGTCGCTGCCATCTCCCACAACAGATCTTCCGTCTCTTCCCAGCCGATGCAGCCGTCGGTGATGGAAACCCCGTACTGGAGCGGCGCCCCTTCCTGCCAGGTTTGCTTGCCCGGGTAGAGGTTGCTCTCCAGCATCAGCCCCATCAGAGCCCGCTGCCCCGCCTGGTACTGCTGTAGCACCGCTCGACAGACGGATCCCTGGTTGCGGTAATTTTTGTGGGAGTTGTCATGGGAGCAGTCCACCATCACCGAGCGAGGGATCCCTTGATCCTTCATCAGCAGTGCCGCCCGCGCCACATCTTCCGGGCCGTAGTTGGTCTTGCCCCCTCCCCCCCGCAACACAATGTGCCGATCCGGGTTGCCGGTGGTTTTTACCAAAGCCGTCATGCCATCTTGGCCGATGCCCAGGAAACTGTGGGGATGGCTGGCGGAGAGAATGGCATTGAGCGCAATTTCCAGCCGCCCGTCGGTGCCGTTTTTGAAGCCCACAGGCATGGAGAGGCCGCTGGCCATTTCCCGGTGAGTTTGGCTTTCGATGGTTCTGGCGCCAATGGCCGCCCAGCTCACCAGATCTGCCGTGTACTGAGGGGTCACCGGATCCAGCATCTCGGTGGCACAGGCCAGGCCCAGCTCGTTGATCTGCAGGAGAATGGAACGGGCCAGTTGCAGGCCGGTGGCAATGTCGCAGGAGCCATCCAGGTGGGGATCGTTGATCAGGCCCTTCCAGCCCACCGTGGTGCGGGGTTTCTCAAAATACGTGCGCATAACGATCACCAGGTGCTCCCGAGTTTGGTCGGCCACCCGCTTGAGGCGATGGGCATACTCCAGAGCCGCTGCGGGATCGTGGATGGAACAGGGGCCGACGATCACCACCAAGCGATGGAGATCCCGTCCGTGGATGATGTCGCGGATGGCTTGCCGAGTGGAGAGCACCACCTGGGCTGCCGTTTCCGTAAGGGGCAGCTTGGCCTTGACAGCAGCAGGGGCAATCAAGGGAGTCACCTCTTGGATATTGCAATTGTCGGTTTGAGGGGGCATGGAACTGTCCTCAGCGTGCAAGTGGGTAGATGGGGTCGTCGAGCCATCAAAAAAGCCCTGGCGCTGGGCTCAGGGCTTCAGGACTGACTCGGGTAAACTGTAGGTCTTTGTTTACGCGCCACCCTTCTGCCCTGGTCGTTGCCAGGGAAAGCTAAAGTAGCCAAAAAAGGAAGCGCGCCAGACCATGCGGAGAACAAACTTAAAACCTGTACGAGATAACTATACCCGAAAAAACCTCGTTTGACACCTCAGGGATCCGGTTTCCTGGCAGAGAGACCAGCGGGAAGTCTTAAGTCGACCGAGCCGCTGGCTTGGCAATCCAGTAGCCGCAGGGGTGTTCTCCCTGCACCTGCCAGGTGATGCGCTCTACCCGGCAATCGGGCAAGGCGGCAGCAAACATCTCCAGTTCGTGGCCGCAGACGCTGGGAAAGGTGTGGGCAATCTGAGCAATGGCGCAATTGTGCTCGACCAACACATACTGCTCGACGTAAGGCTCGGATCCCTCTGCTGCCATCGGCACAGTCAGGTCGGCAGGATAGGGGTAGTACTCCGCCATGTAACCCTCCGCCTGGCGCAACTGCACCAAACGCTCCAGCCGCTCCCGCAGGGATCCGGATCCCAGTTGGGCCTGATACTCCCGGGCTTTGCGCTGCCACTGGTGGTGGAGAAGGGATCCCATCTGCTCGGATCCCAGAGTTTCGGCCAGGGTGTTGAGCAGACCAAGGGCAAACTCGTCGTAGCTGGCGGGAAATTGCTCTTCTCCCAAGGGGCTGAGCTGATAGAGATGCTGGGGGCGGCCTAGGCCATTGGGTTGAGCGACATGTTGGATCAACCCCTCTGCCTCCAGATCCTTGAGGTGGCGGCGGATGGCCTGGGGAGAAATGCGCAGGTGCTCTGCCAGCGTTTGGGCGTTGGCCTGCCCCGCCTTGCGCAGGTAGACCAAGATGGCCTGCTTACTCGAAGCGGGTTGAGCGACCTGCCCGGTGATCTTGCGCGTGCTGTCCACCCTCGCCCTCCTGGTTAGACTGGGTTAATCGGCTGCCGCTGCCAGCACAGCTCTCTGCTATTTTGACAACGGGATCATTGCTAAAGTAACCTGAGGATCAGTTAAACAACAACTCTGTTGTTTTATTTGGCCATCTGTCTTAGTCGCGTTTCTACCCTGTCACTACCCGAGAGCCATCCATGTCTACGAGCGTCCGCGCCCTGGTCAACCAGCCCTACAAGTACGGCTTTGTAACCGACATCCCCTCTGAGTCGATTGGCAAAGGCTTGAACGAAGAGGTGATTCGGCAGATCTGGGCCAAGAAAGGGGAGCCGGACTTTATGCTAGAGTTCCGGCTGCGGGCCTACCGCCAGTGGCTGAAGATGAGCGAGCCCACCTGGCCCAACGTCAGCTACCCGCCCATTGACTACCAAAACATTGTCTACTACTCGGCCCCCAAGGTGCAGCCCAAGAAAAAGAGCCTGGACGAAGTGGATCCGGTGCTGTTGGAGACCTTCGAGAAATTGGGGATCCCCTTGTCAGAGCAAAAGCGGCTGGCCAATGTGGCGGTGGATGCCATCTTCGACAGCATTTCGGTAGCCACCACCTTCCGGGAAAAGCTGGCCAAGGAAGGCGTGATCTTCTGCTCCATGTCGGAGGCACTGCGGGAGTATCCGGAGCTGGTGCGCAAGTACTTGGGCAGTGTGGTTCCCATTGCTGATAACTACTACGCGGCGCTGAACTCGGCAGTGTTCAGTGATGGATCCTTTGTCTATGTGCCCAAAGGGGTGCGCTGTCCCATGGAGCTTTCCACCTATTTCCGCATCAACAACGGCGAATCGGGCCAGTTTGAGCGCACCCTGATCATTGCCGACGAGGGATCCTACGTCAGCTACTTGGAAGGGTGTACTGCCCCCATGTTCGACACCAACCAACTGCATGCGGCGGTGGTGGAGCTGATCGCCCTAGACAATGCCGAGATCAAGTACTCGACGGTACAGAACTGGTATGCCGGCGACGAAAACGGCAAAGGGGGCATTTATAACTTTGTAACCAAGCGCGGCCTGTGTCAGGGGGCAAACTCCAAGATCTCCTGGACGCAAGTGGAGACCGGCTCCGCCATCACCTGGAAGTACCCCAGCTGTGTGCTGGTGGGGGAAAACTCGGTGGGCGAATTTTACTCGGTTGCCCTCACCAACCACTACCAGCAGGCCGATACCGGCACCAAGATGATTCACGTGGGCCGCAACACCCGCAGCAAAATCATTTCCAAGGGCATCTCGGCGGGACACTCCAAAAACAGCTACCGCGGTCTGGTCAAAATCGGGCCGAAAGCAGAAGGGGCCCGCAATTTTTCCCAGTGCGATTCCATGTTGATCGGGGATCAGTGCAGCGCCAACACCTTCCCCTATATCGAGGTGCAAAACAACACCGCCAAAGTGGAGCACGAAGCTTCCACCTCTAAGATTGGAGAAGAGCAATTGTTCTACTTCCAGTCCCGCGGCATCTCTGCGGAAGATGCTGTGTCCATGATCATCAGCGGCTTCTGCCGAGAAGTGTTCAACCAACTGCCGATGGAGTTTGCTGTAGAAGCCGATCGATTGCTGAGCCTAAAGTTAGAGGGATCCGTCGGCTAGGGGATTGTTCTCGACGTGAAGCTAAGCAGCTGGGGAGAGGCTACTGACATCAGTGGGATTTCAGGAGAGGGGTGACTCCCAAGGCAGAGAGGTTTTGAACTATAAAGGCTAGGCAGGAGAAGTTCCCTATGCGGGCATTTCTGGAGGAGTTCAAAAACTTTATTAGCCGGGGCAATGCCTTAGATTTGGCTGTTGGCGTTGTTATTGGAGGTGCTTTTGGGAAGATCGTGACTTCTTTCGTAGCAGATCTATTTACTCCGGTTTTAGGCTTGATTATTGGTGGAGTGAACTTCCAGCACTTGGCCTGGGAAATCGGTGGAAGTCCTGAAGATCCAGTTACGATTAACTACGGCAGCTTTCTGCAAGCTGTGTTTGATTTTGTGATTATCGCTTTTGCTCTCTTCTTACTATTGAGAGCGATCAACACTCTACAGCGAAAGGAGGAAGAATCTCCTTCTATATCGCCCCCATCAGAAGTGGTCTTGCTGGCAGAAATTCGGGACATCCTCAATCGCCGCTCCCAATAGAGCCGTAAGAGATCCTTTGGCCCAAAGTCCAAACCTAGTTCAGGGATCCCCTAACCTTCCAATCCCTGCCCTTCAGTGGCAACTCTAGAGTCTAGCTATGATCTGCGAAAACAGCCCTGTTATCTTATCCGTTCGAGATCTCAGCGCCGAGATCGACGGCACCCCCATTCTCAAGGGGTTGAGCCTGGAAATTCGCGCCGGAGAAATCCACGCCATCATGGGCCCCAATGGTTCTGGAAAAAGCACTTTTTCCAAGATCTTGGCTGGCCACCCCGACTACCGGGTGACAGGAGGCGAGATCCTCTATCTGGGCAAGAATCTTCTGGAAATGGAACCGGAGGAGCGGGCTTGGGCAGGGATCTTTTTGGCATTTCAATACCCCATCGAAATCCCAGGGGTGAGCAACTTGGATTTCCTGCGCGCCGCCTACAACGCTCGCCAGAAATATCGGGATCAGCCGGAACTGGATGCTCTGGATTTTGACGACCTGGTACGGGAAAAGTTGGATATTGTCAAAATGGATCCCGTTTTTTTGGAGCGCTCTGTGAATGAGGGCTTTTCCGGCGGCGAGAAAAAGCGCAACGAGATCCTGCAAATGGCGGTGTTGGAGCCCACGCTGGCCATTTTGGACGAGACGGATTCCGGTCTGGATATCGACGCGCTGCGCATTGTGGCCCACGGCATCAACCGACTGGCCGGCCCTGAGAATGCCATGCTCTTGATCACCCACTACCAACGCTTGCTGGACTATGTAACCCCCGACCACGTGCATGTGATGGAAGGGGGGCGTATTGTCATCAGCGGGGACAAGACCTTGGCGCTGGAGCTGGAAGAACGGGGCTACGACTGGATCAAAACTCAGTTGGGCCAAGAATCAGCAGCCGCAACATCCCGGCGGGAGGAAGAGGGATGAGCGCCACCTTGCCCAAACCTTTCGCCCCAGAGAGCCGCCTATTCCTGGAGCACATCCTCGGCCAAATCCCCGAAAGGCAGGATCCCTACACCACCCTTAGGCAGCAGGCCCGCGCCCAATTGGCCGAACTGGGGATCCCGACCCCACGGGAAGAGGATTGGAAATACAGCGATCTCTCGCCACTGCTGGCCCACAAGTTTCGCCTGGCTGCCGCGGGGGATCCGTCTCTGGATGCAGCAACCCTAGAACCTTGGCTTTGGCCGGAAACCAGCCACAGCCACGCCGTGTTCGTCAACGGCTACTTTGCCCCCCAGCTTTCTGATTTGAGCGGTCTGCCCTCAGGGCTGCAAATCACTCCCCTGAGTCAGTCCAGCGGTGGGCCGTTGCCAACCATCGCCAAAGTCGATGTCTTCAGCGCCCTTAACACCGCCCATCTGGCCGACGGGATCCAGATTGAGCTGCCGCCCCAACAAGAGGTTTTGCCGCCCTTGCACCTGCTCTGGGTAACGGTGGCCCCAGCAGGAGAGGCGGTTTTGGCCCAGCCCCGCTGCCTGCTGTCTTTGCAAGCCCACAGCTCCCTCACGCTGATCGAAGATCATGTATCCCTGGGATCCGGGATCCCCTTTGGCAACGCGGTTACGGAGATCGACCTGGCAGAGGGATCTCGTTTGCACCATGTGATTTTGCAAAGGCAGGGATCCCCAGCCTTCCACATCAACAAGACCGCCGTGCGCCAAAGCTGCGACAGCCACTACCGCCTCCAGGCGATTCAGTGGGGATCCCAGTTTTCTCGCCACAACCTGGAGATCACCCAAGCCGGAGCCCAGGCCCACACCCAACTGCAGGGGCTAACGCTGCTGAAGGGATCCCAGCACAGCGACACCCACTCCCGCCTGGTGCATCAGGCCCCCCACGGCAGCAGCCGCCAATTGCACAAGTGCATTGTGGACGAGACGGCCCATGCGGTCTTCAGCGGACGGATTCTGGTGAGCCGAGAGGCCCAACTGACGGACGCCGCCCAGACCAACCGCAACCTGCTCCTAGGCCCCAAAGCGCGGGTCAACACCCAGCCACAACTGGAGATCTTTGCCGACAACGTCAAATGCGCCCATGGGGCCACCGTCAGCCAACTGGAGGCGGAAGAGATCTTCTATCTGCAAAGCCGGGGTATTCCCCAAGCTGAGGCCAGGCAACTCCTCACCTGCGCTTTTGCGGCAGAAGTTCTGGAAGGGATCCCTTTGGCTTGGCTTCCCACCCTGGTGGCCCGCCGGTTGGCTGGGATCCCGTGAATCCAATCAATTCCAATAACAATAATCAATAACAATAATAAGTTGTTGCTCCCCCATTACCCTCAAGAGTGACCAGACTTGGGCATGATGGCTGGGCAGCACTGGCGCGACAGAGATTTAGGGGTTTCCTTATCAATCCTCTGCAGTTGCGTTTTGCTGCAAATCTTGGGTTAGAAACGCTCAAATTACCACAGAGCAAGGGTTTCCGCCATTGTCATCACTGAGGAAATAGCCAGAATAAAAGTAGCCATTGACCCAGCGATGGGCGCTACGACAACTCGGTGAACGAACGATGTTTCCCTCTCTTTTAAATCCACGTGCAGCAGGCATACTCCTATCGGGAGCTGTCTTGGGCATCCACTGCCAGGTGGCCATGGCCGCCCCTTTTCGCGACACCTTTGGCCACTGGGCCCAAGCCTACATTGAGACCCTCTCCGCTCAAGGAGTGTTGAACGGCTTCCCCGATGGCACCTTCCGCCCCAATGAGCCGGTTACCCGCGCTCAGTTTGCCACCATTGTCAATACCGCTTTCCGCCTCCGCAATACCTCCGGTACTTTCATCGGCTTTCGGGATGTGCCCCCCACCCACTGGGCAGCCAGTGCCATCTCGACGGCAGCGGCCAACAACTTAGTCGCAGGCTTTCCTGATGGCACCTTCCGTCCTGAACAGCCCGTTACCCGCACCGAAGCGCTGGTGGTTTTGACCAACGCCATTGGCAACACGGGAGCGATCCCAGCCGCTCAGCCCAGCGATCTCTTCAGCCGCTATCGAGATGCGGCAGCCATCCCCAATTGGGCCCTGGCACAAATTGCGGCGGCCAACCGCGCCGGGTTGATCGTCAATTATCCAGACCCGATGCTCTTGGAACCCAACCGCCCCGCCACCCGTGCCGAGGTGGCAGCCTTCACCCACCAGGCCATGCTCAGCCGGGGATCCTTGGTGGCGCAAAACCCAGGGGGATCCCTCTCCAGTTCCCAGCCGGGCTTCGACCTGCGCCTTTCCACGCTGGCGGCGGGCACCTTGATGCAAACCACCACCCCCTTCAACGAGCGCTTCTTCATTGCCCCCAACGAAACCCGGCCCATGTCTTTGATCGTCCGCAACCCGATTCGCAACGCCCAGGGGGATATTCTGGTGCCTTTTGGCTCACGGGTGGATGGCCGCTTTGAGCCGGCCCCAGGGGGCACCCGTTTTGTGGCGGAAAGCATTATCGTCAACAACCAACTGTTCCCCTTGGCTGCCCAATCGGACATCATTCACGATGTCAAGGATCCCCGCTACACCACCACAGGCAAAATCATTCAGGATGCGGCCATCGGTGCAGCAGCAGGCGCTATTCTCGGCTTGGTAACCGGAGACAATGCCATTGCCACAGAGGAAGTGCTGGGGGCAGGGGTGGCCGGAGCGGTGATCGGCAATGTAACGGCGCCGCAGGTGGTGGTGCTGGATCCCAATCAGGTGATCGAGTTGCGCCTCACTCAGGATCTGGCGCTGGCCCCGACATCCCGATAACCGGTGCAAGGCCGGAATAAGCGGTGTCGGCACGGCTATCTCCCCAGCCAATCCAAAAGGGTTGTTCCCCCCAACCACAGGCCGATCAAAATGGAAGTGGTCAGCAGTCCTCCTGCTACACAGATCAGGGATCCCAAGCTGCACAGGATCCCATCTTCTTCCAGGAGGCCAAAAGCGGTGACGAAAACCCCCATTGCCGGCAGGGTGTTGGTGCCTGGAACGGGGATGATCATGGAAATCCCCATCAAGCCAATCCAGGTGCCCAGCCAGACTTGGCCGAGCCGTGTGGTGCAGAGCTGCCGCCAGCGGGGACGGGCAATGTTTTCAATACGCTGCAGCCACGGGATCCCGGCCTGCACCCACTTTTGAAAATGCTTCCGTTCAATAGAGGTCTGCAACACCCATTTCGGCAGCCAAGGGGTGGTTCGCCCTGCCACCAGTTGAAGGGCCAGCAACAGAATGAACACACCAAAGGGAGTGGAATAGCCGGGAGCCGGCAGAGGCAAAGCAGAAGGGAAAGAGAGCACCGCCAAAAACAAGCCAAAACTGCGCTCGCCCGCCAGTTTTAGAATGTCTTCGATGCAGATCGACCCTTCCGGGGAGGGTTCGGGTTGCTCTGGGCTCTCGGGAAGGCGGGAAAACCGGGCTAGCTCTTGAGACAGACGGGCCATAGAGGGGGCAGGGCTGGAGCGGGCAAAGTTTGGCAACGGGTGGGCACTACCTGGAGGGCCAACGATAGCCTACTGCAAATTCAAGTTGTGTTGGATATCTTGAGCAAAGGGGTGGTTTCGGAGAGGTGACATGCTCGGTGACAGGTTCAAGAGGGCCGTAAACATCAGCAGCCTTGAGCGACAGCAGAAGGCTCCGACTCAGTTCCGCAAAGGGGGGCGTGGGCTGGGATGGCTCCTGCTGCTGGGATCCCTGTTGATGGTGGGGCGCGGTGTGGCCCTGGCAGAAGCGCAGTTGGAGGTGGGCACTTCCACCACCCTGTCCCCGCAGGCAGCTCCGCCGGTGTTGCCACCCCCCCCTGTGGGAGTCCGACAAATTTCCCTGGATACCGATCCCGAGCAAACCGCCGATATGCCCCTTTCCTTGATGGCTGAGCAGGTACTGGAGGCAGTGTGCGAAGCGCAAATTGATGCTCAGCGGGCCTTGGCTCTCATGCCCGACCTGAGCGAATCCCATATCCGTGCTGCCTGTCCGAAGCGACTGATCCCCAAAAGCTGAAGGGGCGGCCCCAAGTTGGCACCGAAGATTAGCCGGAAATACATTATTGTGGCGTTATTGTGGATCCAAACCCCCGTCCTTATTGCTATTTGGGTGGCGTTGTTGGGACAGTTGCAGCCGGTGGGAGTATTGGTGGCGGCCTTTTTGCACTTTTCTTCGAGCAATCTGCATCTGTCTCACTTGAAACAATAGAGGCCATAGCACACTAAGGGATCCCTAAACCAAGCCCTGATTCAAGATCTCGCGGGAACGGGCGATGGCTGCTCTCAAGTTGGCCCGCTGGGTGTAGCGCATCGTCATGGCGGCAGTTGTGTGGCCCAGCAGGTGCTGGATATGTTCGGGGGCAACGCCGCGATCCAGCAACAAGGTGGCAAAGCTGTGGCGAAACTGGTGAGGGGTTTGATGTCCCGGCTCAGGCTCGGTGAGCTTGAGCACAATATGCCGTAGACCATCGTAGGTGAGGGGACGGCCTCGGTAGGCCAAGCAGCGCGATTGGGAGACAAACAAAGGATCCGTCGGCGCGCACAGGCCCCGTTCTTGGCTCAGATACTGTTGCAGCAGCTCGGAGAGGGGATCCCCTACGGCCACAGCGCGGGGTTTGCTCCCCTTGCCACAGCGCACTTCCAACAGGGATCCCTCGGGGCTGATTTGAAAATCTTGAACGGTTAAGTCCAACAGCTCCTGGGCCCGCAGCCCGCACTCCAGCATCAGGCGAATCAAAGCCGCGTAGCGCAGAGAATGGTTTTGGGCCCGCTGCAACACCCGCTGCAACAACAACCGATCCAGATCGCGAGGCAAACGAGCGGGTAGGCGGGCAGGTCGAATGGCTTGAGTGGGCAGGGGATCCTGAAGGTAGCCCCGTTGGCTGGCCCATTCAAAAAATTGCTGCAAGGCCAACCGCTTCAGGTTGTAGGTGGCCGGAGAGGCGGGCGGGTGGATCCGCTGGCCGGAGCGGTTGCGAAACGGACGGCCCTTCAAGCTGTTCAAAAAGGACTGGACGTGGGCAGGCTGCACCTGGGGCAGCGGCACGGGGCAAGTTTTGGCAAACTGCTCCAGAGCGATGCGATAGGTGCGGCGGCTAGCCGGGGCCAGATCCCGCTGCCGCTCCTGCAAAAATTGCGCCGCCAGATGGCTGAGGCTGGGAACAGGGCCAGTCGGCTGACTCTGGGGATGGGTCTCCTGAGCCCAGCCCGATCGAGGCTCCCTCATCCTGCCACCTCCATCCCTCTGCTAGCCCTTAACTTTATCCTCAACTTGTGGCCAGCTGCTGTCCAGAGAGGGATCCCGACCTGAGAGTCGATGGCTACTGGCCGGGCAGCAGGTGTTGGGTGATGAAATCCGTGTACACTTCGCCCCGCAAAAAAGCCTCGTGGCGCAGGATCTGCTGGTGGAAAGGGATCGTGGTGGGCACCCCGGTGATTGCACATTCCCCCAAAGCCCGCTGCATGCGGCGGATGGCTGCTGCCCGGTTAGGCCCCCAGACGATCAGCTTGCCCAACAGCGAATCGTAATAGGGGGGAATGGTGTAGTCGGTGTAGATGTGGGAGTCCATGCGCACCCCCGGCCCCCCAGGGGGCAAATAGGCACTGATCGTGCCAGCGCAAGGCCGAAACTGCTGCTTGGGATCCTCGGCGTTGATGCGGCATTCGATGGCATGGCCCCGCAACTCCACATCCTTCTGGCGAAAGGTCAGGGGTTGACCTTGGGCAATGCGAATCTGCTCGGCAATCAGATCCAGCCCGGTCACCATCTCAGTAACCGGATGCTCCACCTGGATGCGGGTGTTCATCTCGATGAAGTAGAACTGGCCATTTTTGTCCAGCAAAAACTCCACCGTGCCCACCCCCACATAATTCACCACCTTGGCCGCTTTCACCGCCGCTGCTCCCATGCGGGCGCGCAAGCTTGCAGTCAAAGCCGGGCTGGGGGCCTCTTCCAACAGCTTTTGATGCCGCCGTTGAATGGAGCAATCCCGCTCGTACAGATGCACCACATTGCCCTGGCTATCCGCCAAGATCTGAAACTCCACATGACGGGGGCGCTCGATGAACTTCTCCAAGTAAACCCCGCCGTTGCCAAAGGCTGCTTGGGCTTCCCCCTGAGCGGTGCGCAGCATCTTCAGCAGCTCCTGGGCATCCCGCGCCACCCGCATACCCCGCCCCCCGCCACCGGCGGTGGCTTTGATGATCACGGGGTAGCCGATTTTCTCCGCCAGCTTCACTGCCTCCTCCTCAGAGGTGATCAACCCGCGGCTGCCCGGCACCGTCGGCACCCCCACCGCTTGCATGGTCTCGCGGGCCGTGGCCTTGTCGCCCATCTTGCGCATCGCCTCTGGCGAGGGGCCGATGAAGATCAAGTTGTGGTCGGCACACATCTCGGCAAATTTGGCATTCTCCGCCAAGAACCCATAGCCCGGATGAATGGCAGTGGCCCCGCGGGTGAGGGCTGCCGAGATGATGTTGGGAATGTTGAGGTAGCTTTTGGCCACCGGGGCATCTCCTACGCAAACAGCCTCGTCCGCCAGTTGGACGTGCAGAGAGTTCTGATCCGCAGTGGAGTAAACGGCCACAGTTCGGATCCCCATTTCCTGACAGGTGCGGATGATGCGCAGGGCAATCTCACCCCGGTTGGCGATCAGGATCTTGGTGATGGGCGGCATGAGGGAGGTTCAGAGCAGAGAGATAACTTGACCGCTAAAGCCAGCAGTCTGTGAACGCAAGGTTAAGTTTAGGTGCTCATCCTACTATGCCAACCAGAGGGAAGAATAGAGAAGGCTGGTGGGGATCCCACATTCAGCCCATCCAGTCGACAACCTAGGTAGGACTGAGGCTACAGGGATCCGGCTGCAGCAGAATCCCAGTGGGGGCAAACTGCGTCACCCAAAACTCTACATCCTGAAACTGGTGACGCAGGGTGTTGCGCACTTGGGCGGCCAGCTCCAGGCTGGGCATGATTCCGAAGACCGTTGGCCCTGACCCCGACATCAGGGATCCCAGGGCCCCCGCCGAGAGAAGAGCTTGGCGCAGTTCCCCTACAATCGCGTACTCCGGCAAAACCACCTGTTCCAAGTCATTGCGCAAACTCCTGGCTAACGCCGGCGGATCCTGACGGCTGAGAGCCGCCAACGCCTGCGGCAAGGTGGGCAGTGTGGGTTTGGGTAGGGCATCCCCTCCCAAGCTCCCCTGACGAGAACGAAAGGCTTGATAGGCCCAGGCGGTGGAAACCCCCAGGTGCTTGGGCTTGGCCAGCAGCACAGGGATCCCTTCCCAATCGGCCAGCGGCTCCAAAACTTCCCCGCGCCCGGTGGCCAGTTGCGTTCCCCCCTGGATACAGAAGGGAATGTCGGATCCCAAGCGGGCTGCCAAACTCTGCAACTCTCCCACCGTCAGGCCCAGCCCCCACAGTTGGTTTAACCCCACCAAAACCGCCGCCGCATCAGCCGAGCCCCCCGCCAAACCTGCTGCCACCGGAATGTGCTTTTCGATGTGAATCTCCACGCCAGCGGCAGAGTGACACTCTTTTTGCAGCAGCTCAGCGGCTTGATAGGCAAGGTTGCGGGCATCTGCAGGCACTTCTGGACGATCGCAGGTGAGGTGGATCCCGTGAGGACGGCACTTCAACTGCAGGCGATCCGCCAAATGAATGCTCTGCAACACCATCGCCACCTCTGAATACCCGTCAGGACGGGAGCCGAGGATTTCCAGGTAGAGGTTGATCTTGGCGCGGGCAATCAGGGTACAGGCTTGCATGGGGCAAAAATCTGGGTCAGCAACAACTTTTCAACTCCCCTCAGCCTGTACAGACTTATCCGGGGAGATCTCCCAGCCTGATTCTAGCGGCAGTGGATCCCCTCTCTAGCTGCCAGAGCGCGGCCATGGCCCCAGCCACTCTCCACCGCGAAAGCGCCAGCGGGGAAACAAAATGCGCATCACCACCCAAGCGCTGAGGTAAAGGCAAACCCAGACCACACTGTAGTGGAGAATAAAATCTCCCAAATCAAACCGTTGGGTTGGGATATAAGGAAGACCCACCACCTTCAAGACTGTACCCAAAAAAAGCCCTTCCCAAATGCCGGCCAAAAGCTGAAGGATCCCAGGCCAATCGTGATCCCACATCCACCCCATTAGATAGTTATAAACAACATCCCAAACACAGCCAAACAGACCTACGTAGAACAGCACCCAAAAATAGGTGAGGCTGCCGCCATGTCCGGTGAGCCCAAAATAAAAGGGTAAACTTGCCAAAACACCAACGGTGGCCAATAAGAAAATGCGAGTTTGCCAGCGGCCAATCAGGGTCGGAGTCATCTTTTCCTCCAGCAGTTTTGCCTATCGAGATCATCAGGATCTATTTCGCTCCCGGTCTGTTTGAGGGAACCTTCTGGCCCTCACCCCCAACCCTTCCCCCTTTGGTATAGAAGAGTTGGGGATCAACGCAACACCCCTTTCACCAGGTTCAACGGGATGGGGAATAGCCATGATGTGTCGCCAACAATAGCGTTGATAACCATAAACATCCGGCAAAATCCAGGAGCGTTGCCCAATGTCGGCAAGCTAGGGGCTGATGTTTAGGGCCCACTTGCACCATTGCCACAGGGATCGGATCCCTTCTAAGCCTTTGACCCCCGGTGCCCGCAGTCGAGCCAGGTGTTCCACCGAGCGATGGGCACAGTACTGTAAACCCAAAAACGTATCCACCGGCGCATAGGGCCCGCCCAAGGTGATGATCCCGGCGGCGTACATTCGCCCATCCCGGTTGCGCATCTCCACCAGCTCAAAGTCGTTGGAGACATGCAAGCGCCCGTGAGGATTGAGGGGCAGGTTGTAGTGGGTAATTAGATCGTTGAGGAGAGGATTGGTCATGGGATCCGAAACCAAACCCGTACAGTCGATAACGAAATCGGCCTCCACCTTTAATTGCGTGTTGTTGTGGGTACCTCGAATGTAGGTTACCGGCTTACCCTTGTCGCCGGGAACCACCGACTCCACCTTGCCGAACACAATCGAGTACCAGCCCTCTCGCAACCCTTGCCGCACGATCCGCCGCCATTTCCGCCGACTTGCTGTCGTGGTGCCGCCCCAAGCTTCCAGCAGTTCGCGCCGTTCCAGGGGGGTCGCCGCTTCCAATTTGGCACGCAGAACTCCTCCCCAAGTGCCCTTGGGCCAGTTGAAGGGCTGAAACTCCCAATGGTTATCCACTGCCCGTTTGGCTCGTCCGAAGCGATTACCGCTTTTGGGCGCACGGCTCAGATGCACCACCGAGATGCGGGGGTTGACTTTGCGGGCTTCGTAAAGGCGTTCCATCACCTGAGAGGCGACGATCCCAAATCCCCGAATTAGGACGGTGCCACCTTGTTTCTCCAACTGCTCATAAACGTGATCATGAGGCTCATAGCCGTGTACCACCGATCTCAAATCTCCTGTTTTTTCGCGAAACTCCTGCAGGTCGTTGAGCAACTTGATGGCCGGATATCCAGTTGCCAAATGGAGATACTTGGCCACCATAAAACGGTGATCCGTATGGCCGGGCCGCGTTGCCGAATAGGCCACCACATATCGCCCATCCTCCGTTTTGCGAATGGCGCGAATATGGCCGTAACACAACATTTGCTCCCAACCAATTCGGGCTGCCTCCCGATCCATTGAGGCAAATACATCCCCCGCCCGCGGCGTATAGGTATCTGCCAACAAGGGCTCACTAAATACCTGCCACAAAAAGCCGAATGCTTCCAACAATCGGCCGGAGAAAAAGGAACGCCAAGCATCCCGCAGAGCATAGCCAGGCCAGCCCCAAATGTTGTCTGGACAAGAATCGGAGCCAGAGCGAATTCGCTTCCAGCGGGGGATCTGGCAGTTGGTCAAAAGCCGTTCATACCGTTCGTAGGGTTTGCGGGCAATGCTGATGACGCGGATGTGTTCCGGTCTGACCCCGTAGATGCGCAGGGTATCCACCCAGACAAAGCTGCCGATACCGCCGCCCAAGGCCAAATAGAGGGTCTCTTCCACAGGTAGTCCGGTGGCTTTGAGGGCGCTCAGGGCAATTTGCTCAGCTCGAAACAAATCCGGCGGCGGAAAATCCGAGCCAGGCCGCACCTCGGGAAGCTGCTCTGGGGCAAAAACCACCGTGGAAGCCGGGGGAACCTCAAATGCGGTGTCGGGTTGGGTGGCCGGGCGAATCAGTTCGGTGCGCGGCTCCAGCAAAAGAGTAGGGGTGGCGGTCAGAAGGGTGGCATTGGGATCCCTGGGGGACACCAAACCCACGGTGATGCTGTAGGGGCCAAGCTCCACCACTTCTCCCCCCTGGAGCACCCGGCGTGCCTGACGGATTTTTTCCCCATTGATGCGGCTGCCGTTGGCACTGCGATCTTCATAGATGACCTGGCCATCCTCACCGAGATAGACGAGGGCGTGATAACGGGAGATCTCCTGGCTGGCAAACACAGCCCGCGCCACTTCTCGACCTTGCCATTCCTGTGGCAATTGGGCCAGCTCCCTGCCCAAGGCAAGAGGCAATGGAAAAATCAGCTCCTGCTGTTCTTCGGTGATGGGATCTTCCCAGCTCAGTTGAATTTGCATAGCTTCTGCTTACCTTTACTAAAGATCATGAAGGGGCCATTGAGAAAACACAGAACAGCGCGACCTCACAGGTCACTTTTGGTTTGCCCGGGATCCCTTTTTTCTATCCCCCACGGACTTGGATCAGCCACTGGAATCTGTAAGAAGAATTAAGAAGAATAGAAAGGGTTGGTCCTCTAGAGAGGAGGTTGGGGGGCTTTGCCAGCTTCTGGAGGAGGGATCACCAAGGTAGCGCTCAAGACCAAATGTCCACAGTAGGGACAATTCTGACCCTGATATTCTGGGGGCAGGTAGTGAGGGTTTTCCAGGCGGCTGCACTTAACCTTGAGGGTGTCCAAAGTGCCGCGGCTGAGGAGATCCCCCTGATCCTTCCTGGCCACTTCTATAGACTTCACCCTCAGCACAATGTGCCCCAACTGAATTTGGCTATTGGCCTCAAGCGCAGGCTCCTCCTGAATCATTTTTCGGCCATTCACCCAGACAGGGTTGGGCTGCTTAGGAGGCAAACGATCCCGAGTTAAGTTGCGAATGTGAAAGTTTAAGGTTTTGGGATCAAAATAAAGCCCGGCGTGAACTCCTGAGACCGAGCGAGTTGGGTCATTGAGCACCACATCACAGCTGGGATCCCGTCCAATGGTAACCAGCTTAGAGGGGACAGGCGAAACCGTTTGCGATCGGCGCCGGTCGGCCTCGGTCCATTCTAAAGTGAGTTGACACACGATCCCATTCTCCACAGTTCAGCGCCTCCATTCCCTAGATCGGCTTCAGCATATCCAAAGGTCAGCTTGGGGAAAGCAGAAGATGTCTTTTTCGTCAAAATTGTTATCTTTTTGGATAACTATAACCTACTCCCCTGACCAAAGGCTTGCGCTGATCCGGATCACCTGAGTTGGGATCTCCGAGTTACATTCCTGCTGGAGACCGTGCCCAAACGCTCCGCGCCGCTTCCGCGACCACCCTCAGCTCCTCTTCCAGAGGGAGAGGGGAGCCAGACGGAAAGGTTTCATTCATGATGTTTAGACCATGATGTTTAGAGTGACTACATACTCGACTTTATCCCCACCCGATTTGAAGCAACAAAACTCGATCTCCTCAGGAACGGCGAGGCCGTTCAAGTTTGACCGAGGTGGCCTGATCCCTTGGCCGGAAGCCTCAGAAATCCACCTGAGAGATAGGGCCTAGAGTGAGTTTTGAGTTTCTGGGGATCCTGCAAGACTAGTATCCTCTGTGTCTTTATCCAAACCGTTTTCAAAGCACTCCGGTAAATGTGAAACTGCCGCTGCCCAGCCGCTCCTGCCGATCGAACACACTGATGGTGAGCTGATGGGATCCCGTTTGAGTGAGGGTAAAGCGATTCTGGGTCAGGGTCAGCCCTGTAACGGTGCAGGTGGTCGCCCCAACGAAGCAGCCGGGCAACTGAGCAGCATCAAAAGCTCCCAGAGTTACGAAATTGCCCAGTGGGGTGGTGACGGAAGCCAAAAAGGCGTTGGAACCCCGGATCCCGGCAGGGGCTTCTACCCGGAAAGACACCACAAAGGTCGGGGTTTGCCCCACCGAGACGGTGCGCGGGGAGAGATCGGTAATGGTGAGGGACGGAGCAGGTATGGGAGGTGGCAGGGGCGGAAGATTGCTGCTGCCGGTTGTACCCCCACACCCCACCAGAACACTGCTCAGCAGCACCAGCACTGGGATCCGTTCATGCCTTCGCTGCATGGTTTTCCTCCACTCCAAAAGGTCTTCTTTTTTTGAGCTTATTGTCTAGATTTTGTCTCCACCAAGCCAGCGGGCGGAAAGGAGAGAACCTGGCGAGAAGCAGCCTGGGATCCTTCGCTTATTCCCCTTGCAAAAGGTTTTGGCAAGCTGTGGCAATGGCCCAGTCCTCTTGGGCTGAGATCACCAGAACCCGCACCGGAGCATCCGAAGTGCTGATATCGCAGTTGCGGGGGGATCCGGCATTCAAAACCGGGTCGATCTGGATCCCTAAAAAACCCAGATCTGCACAGGTTGCTGCCCGCACCGGCGCCGAGTTTTCCCCAATCCCCCCAGAGAACACCAGCGCATCCAGCCGATCCAAGCTCATGAGCATCGCCCCAATCTGGCTGCGCAGACGGTGAACAAACAGCTCAAAAGCCAGCTCCGCCCGGGCATGGCCTGCCTCCATTGCCTCCAACACAACCCGCATATCGCTGCTCAGGCCGGAAACGCCCTTCAACCCCGATTCTCGGTTCAAGATCCGATCCAGTTCATCCACACTCATGCCCTGGCGCAACTGATGGATCAAAATGCCCGGATCCACTGACCCCGACCGGGACCCCATCATCAAGCCCTCCAGGGGGGTGTAGCCCATGGTGGTGTCCACACTTCTGCCCCCGCGAATGGCCGCCAACGAGCAGCCGTTGCCCAGGTGACAAGTGATCAGCCGCAACTCCTCCAGGGGTCGGTTCAAGATCTCGGCAGCGCGACGGGCGCAATGCTCGTGGTTGATGCCATGAAACCCGTAGCGGCGGATCCCTTGTTCAGCCCAAGCGTAGGGAAGGGGGTAAAGGGCTGCGGCCAGAGGCATTTGCTGGTGGAAGGCGGTGTCGAAAACGGCCACCTGAGGGATCCCCGGCAACAGTTGCCTTAGCAGACGGATGCCAGCCAGCGCAGCAGGGTTGTGGGCTGGGGCCAAGGGGATCAATTGCTCAATCGCCCTCTCCACCTCTGGCGTAATTAAGGTGGGCTGCCGGTACAGGGATCCCCCATGCACCACCCGATGGCCGACGCCGCCGATCTCAGCCGCCTGCGGGAGCAGGGATCCCTCCCCTTGCCAGAGGCTTTGAAACAGCGGGGCCAGTTGGCCGATCCCTCCCTCAGGTGAAGCGGAGGGAAAAGATTCCCACCCACCGCCTCGCCGACGAGTCTGGATGAGGGCCTCCCCCGGCTTGTAGGTGAAATCCACCTGGGCTTGCCAGATGGGCGTGGCCTCCACCCTTCCCTCAACCGTCAGAAATAGGGAGGATTTGAGGCTGCTGGAACCGGCATTGACGACCAGAATATTCACAGCGTGTCTTCGTTGGCCTTCGCACTGCTGGGCTTAAGGCCTATAGCCCGCTTGCTTGAACAGAGCGGTTGACTACCCTGCCGCTAAGGATGACCATAGCATTAAAGCCCTCCTGCAGCTTCCTGAGGCCAAGGCGAACTGCGTAGCGGTAGGACGAAGCTTTAGACCCAATTTTTTGGGTAATCTGTTCCCCTACTTCTGTTGCCCTCCATCCCACTGGACTAACGCTGCTTATGCCCAGAGTCATCGTCACAGATCCCATCGATCAGGCGGGGATCGACATTCTCTCCCAAGTCGCTCAGGTGGATGTGCAAACCCAGCTCACCCCAGAGCAGTTGATCGCGGTCATCCCCAACTACGATGCCATCATGGTGCGCTCCGGTACACGGGTTACCCGAGAGGTAATCGAGGCGGGGACGAACTTAAAAATCATCGGGCGGGCGGGCGTTGGTGTCGATAACATCGATGTGCCCGCCGCAACCAAAGCCGGGATCCTGGTGGTCAACTCCCCAGAGGGCAACACCATTGCCGCTGCCGAGCACGCCATTGCCTTGATGATGGCCCTCTCCCGCCACATACCCGATGCCAATGCCTCTCTGAAGTCGGGCCTGTGGAATCGGCAAGAGTTTGTCGGCGTAGAAGTCTACAAAAAAACGCTGGGGATTGTCGGATTGGGTCGGATTGGATCCCATGTGGCCCAGATTGCCAAGGCGATGGGGATGAAGCTGCTGGCCTATGACCCCTATCTGTCCGTGGAGCGGGCCGAGCAACTGGGGGTACGCCTGGTGGACTTCACAACTTTGGTCCAGGAATCCGACTACATCACCTTGCACGTTCCCAAAACCCCTGAAACCACCAACCTGTTCAACGCCGAAACCTTTCGCATGATGAAGCCGACCGCTCGCCTGATCAACTGCGCCCGCGGCGGTTTGGTGGATGAACAAGCCCTGTACGAAGCCCTGAAATCCGGCCAAATTGCCGGAGCGGCTTTGGATGTATTTGCCAATGAGCCCTTGAAGGACTCCCCGCTGTTTTCCCTGGGCAAAGAAGTCCTGCTCACTCCCCACTTGGGGGCCTCCACCGAAGAAGCCCAAGTGAATGTGGCCATTGATGTGGCCGAGCAGATCCGCGATGTGTTGCTGGGGCTGCCGGCCCGCTCTGCCGTGAACATCCCCGGCCTACAGGCAGAGGTGCTGCAAAACCTCAGACCCTACCTGGACTTGGCCGAAACCCTAGGCAACTTGGTTGGCCAATTGGCGGGGGATCGCGTCAACCAGTTGGAGATCCGCCTGCAGGGAGATCTGGCAGAAAAAGATGGTCAGCCGATCGTCATTGCCGCTCTCAAAGGGCTTTTGACGCTGGCGCTGCGGGAGCGGGTCAACTACGTCAACGCCTCCATCGAGGCCAAAGAACGGGGCATTCGGGTGGTGGAAACTCGAGATCCCTCTTTGAAAGATTATTCCGGATCCCTGACGTTGATTGCCCATGGCCCCAATGGGATCCGCTCGGTTTCGGGGGCGTTGATTGGGGAGCGAGAGGTGCGGATCACCCAGATCGACGAGTTCCCGGTGAATGTGCCCCCTTCCGCCAACATGCTGATGACCCTGCACCGGGATATGCCGGGAATCATCGGACGGATTGGCACCCTGCTGGGAGCCTACAATGTCAACATCGCCAGCATGCAGGTGGGGCGCAAGATCATCCGCGGCGATGCAGTCATGGTGCTCAGCTTGGACGATCCCCTGCCGGATGGGATCCTGGAAGAGGTGCTCAAGCAGCCGGGCATCCGTGACGCTTTTGTAGTGAACCTCTAGAATTGTTGATCCCTAGAAAAAATCCTAAATCTCACCTACCCTGGCAAGACGGAGTCTTTGCTTGAACCAGAGCAACTTGTCCCTAACCCTGTCCCAGATCCCAGACTGGGATTGGCCGGCCTTTCTGGAGTCCCTGGGCCATTTTGGTGTGGATCTCAGTCTGGAACGCATGCAAGTCTTGCTGCAGCGTCTAGGACAGCCCCAAGCTGGGATCCCGGCCATCCACGTAGCCGGCACCAACGGCAAAGGATCTGTCTGTGCCTGGGTCAGCCACGTGTTGTGGGCGGCAGGCTATCGTGTGGGTCGTTACACCTCTCCTCATTTAGTAGATTGGCGGGAGCGGATTTGGCTGAACGGGGAATACATTTCCGCCAACGACTGGAGCCAAGCGCTGGCCCAGGTGCGAGACTGCCTACAAACCTATGCCCCTGACGAGGCTTCTCCCACCCAGTTTGAGGTTATCACCGCTGCCGCTTGGCTGTACTTCCGCCGGCAAAAGGTGGATGTGGCAGTGATAGAAGTGGGCCTGGGGGGGCGGCTGGATGCTACCAATGCTGGGATCGAGCCAGTGGTAACGGCTATCACCTCCATCGGCTGGGATCATTGGCAGCGCTTGGGCAACAGCCTTCCCCAAATTGCCTCTGAAAAGGCGGGTATTCTCAAGCCAGGGATCCCGGCAGTGTGCGCACCCCAAACTCCAGAGGTCACAGCAGTTATCCAAGCCAAGGCAGAGCAGTTGCAAAGCCCCCTGAGGGTGGTCGACCCTCTACAATGGTCAGAGCCTCAAACCGCCCAATGGCGAGGGCAGCTCCTCACCCTGCCCCTCAGCGGCGATGTACAACTCACCAATGCGGCAGTAGCTCTTGCCGTTGTAGAAACCCTACAGCAACAGGGCTGGCGGATCCCTGATGCCACTGTAGAAAAAGGATTTGCCATCACCCGTTGGCCGGGGCGTCTACAGCGGGTGCAGATTGGATCCCGCCAGTTGCTGATGGATGGAGCCCACAACTTACCCGCTGCCCAGGCTCTCCGTCGCTATCTGGATAAGTATCAACCTGGCCCCCTCACCTGGTATATGGGCATCCTCACCACCAAGGATGTCCAGGGCATTCTCAGTACCCTGCTGCGGCCGGGAGATTGCTTTTTTGCCCTGCCAATTGCCGGCCACTCTGGGACGGATCCCGAGCAACTTGCTCAGCTAGCCCAGACTCTGCAGCCTCATCTCGCCTCGGCACGGGCACTGCCCAATCTCTCCGCTCTTCGGGCTCAGTTGCTCAAGCCGAAAAACCTCACTGAGCCACCAGCTGTAATCTGCGGATCCCTGTACCTATTGGGCCAGGTGATGCAGGAATGTTTGGGATGGGATCTAGCCTGTTGAACTGACAGGTGAAACCTTATGCAAAACCTGAGCTCCTCTCTTATAAAGAGAGAGGAGCTATGAACAAAAACTAGCTCTCAACCGCTATCACTTGATCAAGATACTCCCCTACTGATTGGGTTAGGGTGGTGGGCCTGGCACCGAGCTAGGTTGCCAGCAGGTCGCCCTGCCAGTAGGTTCGCCGCTGAT
>NZ_JANSHM010000026.1:0-36057 GCF_047461635.1 Synechococcus sp. W55.2
TGGTAGTAATCCGTACTGAACATATTATACATTATTTTCAGTATAGTTGAGCTTATTATTGACTAGAGTCATGCTCTTCTAAAGGCTCTGTCCCGCTGTCGCGAACGGCCATAACTTTCACCCAACCTCTAGCGGATAGAGTAGGCTGCTGAGGCGGCAGGCAACTGCAAGGATAGGGATCCCAGCGGGGCCAAGGTGGTGCCGGGGTAGTAGAAAGCGAGGATTTGTGCCGCGTTAAACCCCTGCCGAGCCAGGGTATAGGAGCCATACTGGCTCAGGCCCACCCCATGGCCAAAGCCGCCACCGATGAAGCGATAGCCTGCCAATCGCTCCCCTTGTTTCAGAGGCTCTATCCGAAACAGGGTGCTGTACAGCCGAGGAAAAGCCAAGCGTACCTGATCCTTGCGCAAAAGAATCGAGCGGATCCCTTCTGCCGTCTGCAAGTCCAATTGCATCACCTGCACCCGGCCACTGGCGGAGCGCTCCAGGATCTGCATCCCCGCGATGCTGCTCCAGGTGGGCATCGGGATCCCTAGGTAGTCTTGGCCGGCCCGCAACTGGGTGTTCAGCTCCTCCAAAGATAGGGAGAACTCCCAGCGGAATAGGCGGGATACTCCTGCTTCGTTGAAGCCCTCTCGCTGGGCCAAAAACGCCTGGAAGCTGCTCTCCTGCCGCAAATCCAAGGGCTTACCCGGTTGATGGGCAATATCCGCTTGCCGGCGCAGGTAGGGGCGCGGATCCCCGTCCCAAACGTCTTCAAAGGCCGCCGAGACGCCACCGTTGGTGGAAGAATAAACGGCATCCACCAGCTCGCCATTGTAGGTGAGCACCAGGCCACTGGTTTGGCGAATGGCCTCGTCAGCCCGCGGGTGGGTTCCGGTCAATCCCTTGTAAACCTGGCAGTGGGTATTGGCACAGAGCTGATAATCGTCAACCTGAAAGCGGTGGAGGTTCTTGAGGGCGTAGGTGCGCGCCAAAATCGCCTGGGCGGCCATCGCGGCAAAAGGGGCCCCTGGCCCCACCTCGTGGGGAACTACCCCCCGCAAATAGGTTTCCAGAGGCACGGCATTGACCACAGTGTAGCTGCCGTAGGCATTGGGCTGAAAGGTGATGGATCCGGCATAGTAGTGGTCGTTCACCCGTAGATAGCCGGCATCAGAGGTCACCCTGAGGCGGGTGCGGTGGTAGCGAAAGTGTTCATGGATCCAGCTCAGCTCCGCCCGTTCGCGTCGCTCCTGCACCTCGAGCCGCACATGGGGGATCCCTTCCTTCTGGGCATACTGCTGAATCTGGATCAGTTGTTGCGGGGTGTAGGCGCGGTTGGCCCACACCTGCCATTCTTGCGGCTGGGCGATCTCGGTGCTGATGCCCAGAGACTGCCAATGGTTGGCGTTGGCCTCGGCACTCTCAAAACTTTTGTGGCTGCTGAGGATTAGACGGTATACGGTTTCCGGGGTGGTCAGGGCGCGATTGACAATGCCGATGCTGACCCGAGGCGTTCGCTGGGTCTGGGTGCTGCCGTCTGCTTGAGGGAATTCCAGGGTGAGAAGGGATCCCGTCGGCGCCGCCAGCTCCACCTGATCCGTCTCAGAACGGCCAAAGCGTTGCACAATGCCTATATGCAGGATTGGGTTTTCGGGGGTGGCTGCCGTGGCCAAGGTCTCTTCACGAACTCCGGTCGCGTCGGCGGCATGGAGCGCCAAGGCCGTCAGCAACAGGCCCAAGCCGGAAATGAGGGTGCTCTGCTTGCAGGACGAAGTCCTTGAAAACCGGCGAGGTTTGGCAGTGGGAGGCTGACAACTGGCCATGGCCGCTTTATCCTAAAACACACCCTGTCGATTTTACCCGCATCTTTTCTGGCCCACCTGCAGTGGTCGCGTTAGCGGTGCGGAGCACCATGGATGCTTTTCCTCGCATGTCTGTTCCCGACGACGGGTTCCCAATCGCCACGGCGGGACGCCGCCCCTCTTTGCACAAGGGATCCGGCTGGAGGCTGGGCTGGGATCCCACCCGTTCCCCTTTTGTTGCGCTGGTGGGGGGAGAAGCCTGGGCGCTGGAGCTCACTCAGGAGGAGTGGCAAGCGTTTGTGCAGGGGGTGCAGCGCCTGCAGCAGGATATGGAGGCCATCGCCTCCCAACTGATGGCGGAGGAGGGCATTACGCTGGAGCAGACTTGCCCTGCTTTGACGTTGATTGCCAGCGGCAGCGCCACCGCCTGGGGCCTCTACGTGCAATTGCATCAAGGCCGGCGCGGAGAAGGTTTTTGGCCTGCTGATGTTGTCCCTGAGCTATGCCAGGCCCTCGCCCAATGCTTTCAGGAAGCTCTCTAGCCCCCTGAAGCCTGCAGTCTGGATCCCTGCCTGAGAGAACCCATGGATCTGCACCATCTGCACACCTACATTCGTCCCCAACAGCTTGAGGACTTGACCGCATGGGATCCCGGCTGGAACTGGCTGGCCGGGGGGACTTGGCTTTTCTCACAGCCGCAACCCCACCTGCGGGGACTGATCGATTTGCATCCTCTGGACTGGAACGAGCTGGAAATCAGTGCAGAAGGGTTAAAACTGGGGGCAACCTGTACCTTCCAGCAACTGTTGCAATACGATTGGCCACCCCATTGGCCAGGGATCCGCGCCCTGTGCGAGGGAATGGCGTCTTTGGCCTCTTTTAAGGTGGCCCACTTGGCAACGATAGGGGGAAATCTCTGCCTGGCCCTGAGTGTCGGTGTCGTAGCACCCGTGTTGATCGCCCTTGAGGCCACCTACACGCTGATCGATCTGCAGGGATCCCTGCGCCACATCCCCGCTCAGGACTTTCAAATCGGCCCCCAACAAACTCTGCAGCAGCTGGGCGAAGCCTTGCGATCCATCTGGATCCCGGCCCAACGGCTGCGCGGCCCCAGCACCTTTCAGCGGCTCGGCATCACCCAAACGGATCCCGCCTTGGTGATCGTCGCTGGATCGCGCGATCCCGACTCAGGCGATTATCGCTTCGGACTCAATGCTGCCCTTTCACCCCCACAACTGGTGCGGCTGGGATCCCGGCCCGATCCAGAACATCTTCCCCAACTTTTGGCAGAGCAAGCCCACGGCTGGATCGCGGATTTTCGGGCCAGCGCCCTTTACCGCCAACGCATGAGTGAGGTATTGATTCGCCGCTGTCTGGCAATCTTGCTCCGAGAGTAAGCCTGACCTCCCTGACCAAATGAGAGAGGATAAATTCATCTGCTGAGCTCCCAAAAACGAATGACCCATGAGAGTCCGCGGCGGCAGCAAGTGCCACCCCACAGACAACCGCGAAAATAGTTCACAGTGAACCCAGCTTTATCTGAGCTTAAAACTTGAGGCCAGTTTATAAAAAACTTACCCACAGTTGATAGCCAGTGAGGTTTTGGATTCAGGAGTTCGCGTGATTTGACAGGGAAAGTTTTGGATCCGCAAAGGGTAACCTGAAACCAAGGAAAGGCTGGAATACTGGGGCAAGCTCCTTTGGGTTTAGCCGGGTGCCTGATTTCTCCCGAAGCGGGACTGGAACTGCTATGAGTCGGTTTTTCCCTCATGAAGTGTATCTCCGGAGAATCCTCTTTCGTCTGGCCACTGCGGCTCCTCGTGGCATGACATTGATCGAGTTGCTGGTGGTCATCGTGATTGTCGGTACTCTCTGCGCGGTGGCCATTCCCAACCTGCTTAACCACATTCGCCGTTCCAGAGTTGCTGAAGCCCAAACAGCTTTGGCGACCGTTGGCCGTGCTTCGGAAATCTTCCGCATGGACTTTACGGTTTATCCCTCCGGCTACGCCGATATTCAATTCGGAGGGATCCACGGGGATCGTTATCTGCAAGATCCCTGGCAAGCCCCCAACTATCGTCTCCCCGAAGTTGTTCCTCCCACTCCTGGCCCAGCTGGCATGCGTTGGATGACGGAGTCTCACACCTACACAGCTGCTGGTGGGGATCCCCTGCGCTGTGACATCGGCCTTGGGGATCGCCAGCAAGAGGTTTTGGTCTCCGGCTACAACCTACACAACTCCTGCAACCTCTATCGTTGACCTGTCCAGGCAGGAGTCTGGCGGCTTGAGGAAGCGGGACTGGGCGGACTTGAACCGCCGACCTAGCGCTTAGGAGGCGCTTGCTCTATCCATCTGAGCTACAGCCCCTTGTCGAACATCCTACTGCTCTTAGCCCCCATCTCAGATTACAGCCCTTTTGCAGATGAGGTGATACCCGACCAGTTCTCATCATGCCCCAACTGGGTCTGGCGTTATCGGTTGTGTTGTTGACATTGACCTGCTAGACATCTTCTGTGATGCTAAGAAGTGTTAAGCTAAGGACTTGGATCCCAAACCGAGGTCAGCCCTATGGAATCCCTTTCTGATCCCTTCGTCAATCCCCCCATTTACTCTGCCATCGCCTTATTCAGCTTTTTTGCTGTTATCTTTGGCATCATTTTCAAGGACAATTTGGAATACCAGGTGGCCCTTTGGCAGCTCAACCGGGATAGCCAAGCGCAAATTCGCTACCGCACTCCTGGGGTGATCCTCACCTACAGTCTCTGCTGCCTGTTTACCTCTGGGTTTGTGGCCGCGTGTCTGAACGTGTTTGGCCTGTCTATGGCCTTGGCCGCCTGCGTCGGTGGGATCCTAGTGTTGAGCACGGCAGGCTTGGTGTGGTGGCAGTTGGGATCCCTGATGGCTCTGTTGGCTGCCGGTGGATCCCAGGCCATCGATATTGACTCTTACGGAGCAGGGGCCATTTTGGATTCTGAGGCGGCAGCACCCCCCGAGGGAGAATAGGATCTTGGAGTAGTCTTACCCCATGCCCTGGTCTAGCTGGATCAGCTGGATCCAGAAGAGCGTGCCTACAGAGTAGAGAAAGCTTAAGAAGTTTCTGGCCAACTTGTTAAAACGAGAGAACAAGTGCCAGCTCAGCTTTTGAAAAACGCCTCTTTCTGTAAAAAATTACAAATTATAGTCATTTCAAACTAGACTGGGACACTCCCCAAGCGTTCCGCCTCGCCTCCGTGACCGCTCCCAGAGGAGAGGGGAGCTAGAAAGCAATACAACGGAAATGTTTCATCCCTGTTTAAAATGACTATACTGGTTACAATCTCTCGCCACCCTCCTATTTTTCCCAGAAAAAATTACCACTTGACCCCTCTATCCTTTTCCTTTACTTAGACATTCTGGCTTCACTTGACTTCAGCTTGCTAGCCTTGCCTTGATGCAAAATAAGCAACGGAAAAAGGCTACCACTTAAGCAAGTTGAAGCTCTCCATATCGATAGTGGCGCGGTTGCGGTAGATCCCCAGCACGATGGCCAAGCCCACTGCGGCCTCGGCAGCCGCCACAGTGATGACAAACACCGAGAACACCTGGCCGCGAATCATCGCTGAATCGACAAAGTTGGAGAAAGCCATGAAGTTCAGGTTCACCGCATTGAGCATCAGCTCAATCGACATCAGGACGCGAATCGCATTGCGGCTCACAATCAATCCGTAAATACCAATGCAGAAAAGAATCGCTGCCACCACCAAGAAAAACTGCAGTTGCAACATCGCGATGAGCTCCATGTAGATACACAATGACAGGGGCCTCGGGAAAGCTCTAGGTTTTATGGCCGAGAGCAGTCAGCTTTAGCGGGTGCTCACCAGCTCTGCCGGTCGTTCTGACTCTGATTCCAGCTGGGGTCGGGCCCGCTCCAGCAAGCTCAGATCCCCTTCTCCGGCTTGGGGAAGAACAAACTCCCGCCGCGCCAAGACAATGGCTCCAATCAACGCCATCAGCAGCAAAACAGAAGCCAGCTCAAAAGGCAGAAGATAATCGCTGAAGAAGTGGCCGCCGATCACCAACACACTGCTCAAAGGTTGGATCGGCTGCAGCGGCCAAGGGGTGTTCAAAGCCATCGCGGCTAGAAGGGCAAACAGACCCAAACAGACCACCGCCGTCACTCCGTTGCGCAGCCAGCCCAGCTTCAGAGGAGCAAAGTTGTAGCGCCGATTCACCAACATGATGGCAAACAGGATCAACACATTAACCGCGCCGACGTAGATCAGAACTTGGGCTGCGGCCACAAAATCGGCATTCAAGAGGAGATACAACCCGGCCATGCTCAGGAAAACGCCCCCGAGCAGAAAACCGGAATAGACAATGCTGGGGGCCCAAACCACGCCTAGCGCGAAGCCAATGGCCATCGCCGATAGCACCACAAACGTAACCAGTTGTACGCCTTCTCCGAGGGTCATGAGAGATCCGTCCTTAGCCAGTTTCTATTGCTGCTCCCTTACCACTGTACTGTCCTGGCGGATTTAAGAGAAGCCCGACTCCTTTTTCAGATCGATAGAGAAATCTCTAGAGTTGGGTCTCACCAACTGCCGCCCGCTCCGCCACCTCCGCTGCTACCGCCACCGAAGTCTGAATCTCCACCTGAATCTCCACCGAAGTCTGAATCTGTGTCTGTGTCGCTGAGCTCGGGGATGACCACCTCTCGCTCGCTGCGGTACCCGCAGATAGGACAGCTCAGGATTTCCAGCTTCAAGCCGCTAGAGGAATAGGTGGCTTCCCTGAGAACCTGTGTGGTGAGGTCGAGGGTGAGGGCTTGGCACCGAGGGCAGTAAAGGTGTCGGGAGAGCGTGCCTTCGCGCACAACCACAGCTATTCCTTGACAGGTCGGACAAAACCAGCCGTAGTAGCGAGCTCTGCCGCGGCTCCTGGCCAGGCGATGCTCTTGGGGAAGGTACTTATCCAGAAGCTGGGGCTGGATGAGTCGCATGGGTCGACCACAGGCTTGACAGACCACTGGCTGAAAAGGGATCCCACGCTTCCGGCCCAAGGTGCCGTCAGTGGCCATAGCAGCCACAACCGGCAGAGCGAACCCCAGCCAGTTGCCGCTGGACAATCCTAGGAACACGCCAAGGCAGAGGGATCCCGAATAGAGGAAGAGACGAATGGGGTCGCTCTGAACCGAAGAGAGCACAGCACCTGTTCTTGGATCTCTGCGTGTCAGGGAGAGGACTTGTCTTCCCCCTCGCTCAGCCCTTAGAGAGACGGGCATGCGAGAGCGCTGCCACCCCAGTCCCAAAATGATGATCCCCAGCAGCAGCAGGATCCCTTCCACCAGGGAAGAATCAATGCCCTGGGCCACTGCCCCAGAAGAAGTTGCAATCGTTGAGGTGGTAACTCCAGAAGCTGCCGCAGGAACATTTGCAACGGGCTGGCCCTGCAACACCGAGGTCAACTGCCGCACCCCCGCCAGAGTGCCGCCATCAAAATCCCCATTGCGAAACCGAGGCAGGATCTGCTGGTCGATAATCTGCTGGACTCGGCTGTCGGGGAGGATAGCGACCAGGCCCCTGCCCGTTTCGATTTCCACCCGCCGATCCCCTACCGAGATGAGAAACAAAACCCCGTTGTTTTGGCCTGCCTTGCCGATCCCCCAGTAGTTAAATAGCTGCGTGGTGAAGTCTTTTGGTGTTGCATATCCCTGAGTATTCGGCACGGTAACCACTGCCATCTCGGCACTGGTGCGCTGCTCAAGCTGAGTGATAAGACGGTTGAGCTCGTTTTCGGTGCTGCTGCTGAGGATGTTGGCGGTATCGGAAACCCACCCTCCATACTGACGGCGGGGGTTGGGCACTTGTTCAAGGGTAATGGCCCAAGCGGGCTGCGGCAGCAGGGATACAACTAGCAAAACTGCCGCCCAAACTTTCGGCATGGCTTACCTGGCTGAGCGCTGCCTAGGTTCTAGCACAGCTGTCTCGGCTAGACTGGCAGTCCTTTTCCCAGGGAGAGAGGGGAGTTGGGGAACGGTTGAGACAAGCCGCTTCTTGTTGCTAGTAATTGTTAACAGCAACCGGCCCTCAGTCCGGCCAAGGGAGCCAGGCTTCTTCTTGCCATTCCACTTCAAAGCACTCCCGGGCGGCCTGGAGAAAATGTTCGATCAAAGCAGGGATCCCTGGCGCCGTGGGGCAAATGTCGTAGATACCAATCACCTGCGAGCCGGGCAGGTACTGTTCCCAGAGCGCTAGATTGGGCCGCAACAGGAGGGATCCCTGTTGCAAGATCCCCCAAGGCTGCCACAGTTGGGCGTTGCCCATGAGCTTTTTGCCCTGCCAGCTCAAGTCAGCACGGGTACGGGAGGCAAAGCAACTGGTCTTGTTGCGGTAGCCGGGATCCCGGTGGCTTCGGCCGTGAGCAAAAGCGGGCTCATCTATGGCAATGCCCAGCTCCGCCAACCCCTGCACCCAAAAGCGGCAACAGAAGTCGTACACCCAGGCCCGCTGCAAACTGGGCAACCTGGCTTGCAAGTAAGAAAGGGGCAACACCAAGCTGTAGGTCAGCTCTGCTGCATCCTCAGCCGCCTGATGGAGCACCGCCCTTCCCCCCGTGGGTCGGCGCACAATCGGGATCCCTGGCAGGGGATCTGGCCAAACCTGGTGCCGTCCCAGCGAGAGGGTAAGCTGATCCCAGCCATAAAAGCGCAGGCAGGGGTGAGGGTTATGGCGCAGCCGCTGCAGAAGCCAGGCATCCTGCTCCATTTGCCGGGCCCCAGAGGCCACGCGGTAGGGGAGCCAGTATCCCTGGGATCCCATCCTGGCAAAGCCAGACCTTAAACTTTGGGGAACTCCGCCTGGAGGGGCTCATCATATTCATCGGCCAAGCTGGCCACAATGGTGATGGCCCGGGAAATTTCGCCCGCTGTGATCCCTTCCAAGGTGCGGTAGTGGTTCAGCACCACCTGGTTGTTCCAGATGCAAAAGCGCGCCTCTAGGGTGTCGCTCCAATTCTTCTCCAGGAGCTTCTGCATCAGCTTGGCCGGTTCTGCCACCGGCAGAGAGAGAACGGGAGACCATACCAAAAGAGTGTCTTCTGGGGATTCGCCGCTCAGATGGACGAACACTTCTGCCGTGCCGTAGGTGAACTTCCAGGTGTGTCCCTGCTCATGGTTTTCGTAGGCCGCATCCTCCTTGAGGCTGGAAACCACCGCCGAGACAACCTCAACGCAGCGAAGGGGCTCTGGAAAAACCTCTGGCGAAGGGTTAAAGGTGCTCATGAGCGGCTCACTGTAGACCATGGTCTTCCCCCTATTCCCTATCCAACCACCTCAACTATACCGCTATACCGCCTAAGACTCCGACCTATCCGGTCATCGCTTTGGGATCCTCAACTCAGGCGAGAATGAAACCGTTGGCAATGGTTCACTAAGTGGCCGGACAGGTGAGGACAAGCGATCCCCCCCGCCAACTGGAGAGAGAGCCTGTTCAAAAGTCTTTCGAAGAACCTGAGGGAAGCTCTATGGAATCTCCATCTCATCTCCCCCAGAAAGCCATTGGTATTCTTGGAGCCCTGCCCGAGGAAGTGGCCATGCTCACCGCAGCAATGGAAACCTGCTCCATCCATACCCATCTGGGGCGACAGTTCCACCAGGGATCCCTGGCGGGGCAACCGGTGGTGGTGGTACAAGGTGGGGTGGGCAAGGTGCGGGCGGCAACCACGGCGGCTCTGTTGGTGGCCCATTTCCCTTTGCAGGGGATCATTTTTACCGGTGTGGCCGGGGCCTTGGCCGATCACCTGCACATGGGAGATGTGGTGCTGGCCCATGCGGCGATTGAGCACGACTTTGGCACCGGACGACCCGAGGGCTTTGTCTTGGGGATCGACTTTATCCCAGAGCTGCGCCACCCCTTGGCAGAAGCCGATAGCGCTCTCTACGACCTGATCGTGGCCCACCCCGAGCGGATCCCTCTCCACCCCCTACAAGGCCGGGATCCCGTCATTCATCAAGGCTTGGTGGCCACCGGCGATGTGTTTGTGGCCGACGCAGACCTACGCCGACAAATCCGAGAACGCACCGGCGCTTTGGTTGTGGAGATGGAGGGGGCAGCCGTGGTGCGAGTAGCGCAAGAAGCCGGGATCCCTTGTTTGCTGGTGCGCTCGGTTAGCGATGCAGGGGACGATACGGATTTCTTGAGCTTTTTTCAAACAGCAGCGCTCAACTCAGCAGCAGTTGTCCGCACCATCCTGCAAAACCTGCCCCCCTCCTTGCCTTAGCCCAAGTGCGCAGATCCCCTCCTCTAGCGCAAAAGACGCAAAAGAGGAGTTGGGCATGGTTGCGTTCGCGTCAGTTGTTCATCTCCCGCTCCAGCTTGGCCATCGAGATCTGGCTTTCCAGGCGGGAAATGCCTTCGCGAAGGGTTGCCACCTGTGCTTCAACTTCATCCAAAGATTTGCGAACCGCTTCTGCCGCGCTCATGTGCTGGTTGCGCCGGACCAAAGCCTCGCGGGCAAGGTCATCTTGGTTCTGTTGGCTGGCTTTCTCAGCTCTGACAAACCAATCTTCGGCCTTTTGCAAAATTTCGTCGTACCGCCGTTCCAGTTGCTTGCGACTGGCCAGGGTTGTGGTGAGGCTGCGCTGCAATTGTTTCAGATCCCGCTCCATCTGCCGGATGCTCACCCTTTGTCGGCTGGGCTTTCTCCACAGCACCTTGCTCAGACCCACCATCACCACCGCAGTAGCAATCCCCACACCCGCAGCCGCCGCCGGATTTTCACGAATCAAAGAACCATCCAAAACATTGACCCCCGCAAAGGCCGAGGTTTGCGTGGCCGTCTCCCGAAACTCCCAAGGCATCACCAGATTGCGCTGCTGCCAGAAGCCCAACCGTGCCGCTTGGGCCCCCTCTTGAGCTTCTAAGTAGCGCTGCCGATTGGCCCCGTGCAAAAAGCGCTCATAAACCACCGCCTGACCCTGGCGCAACATCTCCAAATTCACCAAACCATCGGCGTTGTACACCTGGGCAATGTGAAGCCCTTCCGGTGTGACATAGAGGGTATCCACCTGCACCAGGGATCCCGTCGGGAGCAAGTTTTGCAAAGCCTCTTGGGATAGCCGCCCCCAGCGCCCTTGGGTCAGCTCCGGCGCATCCACATAGGCCAGACGGAAACGGGTTGGCCTGCCGTTCAAGTCCGCCCAAAAGGTGTCCCCATCTACCACCGACCGCACCCGTGCCGTCCCGGAAGATTGTGCTGCCGCCGGAAGAACAAGCCAACTGCCCGAAAGGACAGCCACAGTCATCAGAAGGGAAGTTCTTGAGGTCATGGGGGTCACTCCTATTGTGCAGAACAAGAACAAAAGTTAAGAAATAATAAGATAGGGAAGTTTCGGGAACCAACCGGAACCCCAGACCGTCTCCAGGACTTGCTACGGGGCTGGCCACTGTTTTCGCATTGCAATTTCTCATTGCAAAGTCAGCAGGGCCAGCTACTCTCCACGTGAGAGAGGCAAACTTTTCCAGCGGAAAGCTGCGGCTCTTGAAGAGTCGGCCCGTTGGGTTGGCTTAATTTGGGTTAGAGTTTAGCTCACCTTTTGGGGCAACGTCACAGCCCTAAGGCGCAATCTTTATCCCCCGGATCAAATCACAGGCGCAAGCGATAGGGTTCTTCGTCGGGGAAGTCGGGCAGAGGAGGGGGCAGGATCTCGATCTCTCCGGTGGGCAGCGTTTGCAGCACCGTACCCAATTGGGCCAGTTGTTCCAGGACGTACAGGCGGGTATCCCGGTCGGTGGTGGAGTTATACACGCTCAGCCAAACATCGAATTGGGAACGGCGGCTGAGAGGACTGCGGGCAATGTTATCCCCCAACTGGCGAAATTCATCTCCAGGCAGGCCCACCTGCTCTCGCCAGGCAGCGGCTTGGTAGTAGTCATTGCGGCCCGCTTCCGCATCCCCCAGAAACATGAAGTTAAGTAGAGCACGATCCACGTAGAGTCGCCAGGCGTCAGGGTTGTTTTGGGGGTTGAACTGCTGCAAGCCGCGATCCAAAATCTCGACGGCTTTTTCCGGCTGGCCAGCCCGATAGGCCAACACCAAACTGGAGAGCCGGTAGCCCAAGAAGAAACGGGGATCCAGCCGCAGCATGTGATCGAAGTAGTCGTAGGCCAGGCCATAGCCAGTCAGGGTGCGAGCCGGGGCATCCCCGTAGTACTGGATCAGCTCCAGCCACAGCCAGGAAGCCCCCAAGTTGCGGTAGCCCAGCCACCCCAGCGTATTGGCCAGGGCAATGTTGCGGTTTTTGCGGGCCTCGGCATTTTCCAATTCTCCCAGATTGATCCGCTCCAGCATCGGCAATTGCAGCCGCACCACCAGGATCCCACACAGAAACGCCCCCCCAACGGCGGCCAGAGTGCCTGCCAGGGAGAAGCGAGAGCGACGACGGGGCAAGGAAGCAGTAGCCATGGCAAGTTTTTTGCGGATCCCTGAGGCTGTCGCGACCAGGGCTACACTCAATCATAAATTGAACCGTTGAGCCTTTCCCCTGCCTATGGCCAGCTCTGCCCTCTCCGCTTCGGAACGAGCCTTGAGCCTTTACGAGGCTCTGCCCTACCCTAATGTGCCCCTCTCGCAGACGGCTCGCAATGCCTTGCCGGAGATGTTTAAGATGAGCTACACCACGGCTCAGTACCTGCGCACCCATGCTATCGTCCCGCCAGAGGGCAAGGTTTTGTTGAATGCCGGCTGTGGCTCCGGTTGGGAAACGTTGATGATGGCTGAGGCCAATCCAGGGGCCCAGATTGTTGCCTGTGATCTGTCTCCGGCTTCGGTCAAGCTTACCGAGGAACGCCTGCGCCACCACGGCTTCACAGATGCCGAATTTTATGTCCTCAATCTGCTGGAGCTGGATCGCCTGGGGATCCAATTCGATTTCATCAGCCTCAATGATGTTTTGTATTTGCTGGAGGATCCCACCGAGGGCCTGCGGGCCATGAAAAATGTCCTCAAGCCCGATGGCATCATCCGGGCCAATCTCCACAGCCGCTACCAACGGCAGGTGTTTTTCCGCTTGCAGGAAGCCTTTCAAAAAGTGGGCCAATTTGACGTTCCACCGGCTGTAGGGGCGCAAAATGTGCGGGAGTTTATGGGATCCCTTCGGGAAGAAGTGGCCCAGGCGGTGTTCTGGAACCCGGCCAACTATGCCGAAGATGCGGCCATTATGAATAATTACCTACTCTCCAACGACAAGGGGTTCACGATCCCCGACCTGTTTCGCATGTTGCAGCAGGCGGGGTTGAGCTTTTTGAGCTTGGTGGATAGGCCCGACTGGTCGGTGGAGTCTTTGTTTAAAGAGGTGCCTGAGTTTGTGCGGCAGCGGTTGGCAACCCTCAGCATCATGGAGCGGCTGCATCTGTATGAACTCCTTCGCCCTGTCCATCGCCTCATCGACTTTTGGGCGGAGCATGCCGGCTCTTCGCCGGTGCTGCCTTGGAGTGACGAAGATTGGCTGTCGGGATCCGTACAATTCAATCCCCTGTTGATGGACAACCCCCGCTTTCGCCAGGAGTACAGCAAAGCCCTGCAAGAGAAGCGGCCCTACGAAATGCAGTGGACAGGGGCCACCCACGGGCGGATCAGCATCCCTGCCGAGAAAGTGAGCTGGTTGGCGCCACTGCTTCAAGGACCAACGCCGGTTCGAGAGCTGATTCAACAGGCCGTCCAGTTGGGATCCCCAGATGAAGAACGAACAACCGCTGAGGTGCTGACCTTCCTAACTGCCCTAGAAGACTTTCTTTTTTTGATGCTGCAGTAGGCAGCTCCCCAAGTTCTGGCTGCCCATACCTGTCTGTTGTTTGTAACCTATGAGTCAGATGTCTGCCCGGTCGGGATCTTACTGGCGCGCAACCCTGACGCGGTGGTTCCCACAGCCTCTGGATCGCTGGGTTGCCCGGATTACCCTCTGCAACCTGGCCATCGGGGTGATCCTGGTGGTGTTGGGCAACCACACAGCTCCTTACGTGCGGGACTTTAACTGGCAACAGCAACGGGTGGGGGCGCAAGAAGTGCAGATGGTGCTTACCTTTAACCGCCCGATGGATCCCGTCAGTGTTGAAGAGCATTTGGAGATCCAGCCCCCTCTGCCAGGCCGAATGCGCAAGCTGGGTCGCCGCTTTTTTTGGACGCTGACAGAACCAGCCCCTTACGGCCAGACCTACCGGGTGCGCCTGCAGGCAGCGGTAGATGAACGGGGCCAGCCCATGGCCCAGCCCTTTGAGGGGGAATTCCGCACGCCGGATCGGCAGTTGCTGGGGATCAGCACCGAACCTGCCCAGCGAGGGCGAATGTTTCTGTTCAATTTGGAGACGGGAGCCGCTACTCTGCTGACTCCAGCTGGGCTCAAGGTAACCCAAATGCAGCCCAGTGCTGATGGCCGCTTCGTGTACTATTTCGCCACGGCCACCAACCTACAGCACCAGGATCTGTACCGGCTGGATCTGGAGGATCTGTCTTCGCGGTTGCTCCTGGATCATCAGGGTTACCAAAACCTGCGCTTCCAAGTCTCGCCGACGGGGGAACTGGTGGTGGCAGAGCGGATCCCGCTGCAACGGGATCCCATGGCTGCCGTCCAGACGGAGCTGTGGATCCAGAAAACGAGCCGGGATCCCTTTGAACGTCTAGAGCTGGATACGGCGGTGGGGGGAGATTTTTTCATTAGCCCCGATGAGAGCAGCCTGCTCATCTCGCAGGGACAGGGGGTGGGGATCGTACCCTTGCATCCACGGGCGGCAGCGGAGAGCTTTCTAGCCCAGTTCGGCCAAACCTTAGCCATCCGCCCCGATGGGGCTTTCGGGGCTTTGCTGCGCTTCAATCCCGACTACACCCGCAGCCTCTCCATCGTCAGCAATACCGGCAACAGCGAGGAGATTTTGAGAACCCAGGGATCCATCCTGAAAGGGGCTTTTTCCCCGCGGGCGCCCATCTTCTACGCCTTGGTCAGTGAGGTCTCTCACGTTAGCGGTGCGGAGCATGATTCTGTTGGCGAGGTCGCGATGGACTCCCCCAGCTACACCGAGTCGCCCCGCCTGCTGGCGATAACCCTCGGCACTGGCAACACCACCCAGGGGGAAGCAGGCAACGTCGTAGAGGTAGCTCGAGCCGACTATCCCATCGATCTGGACTTCAGCATTTCCCCGGATGGACGCATGCTGGCCTACACGCTCTTGGAACCGTTCCCAGGGATCCCGGATCCCTAGGCTCCCCTTAGCCGTAGCGGGCAAGCCATCATGGCCTCGCAAGTGTGGTTGGTGGATTTGCAGGACGGGCTGCCCATTCCTGATGGACAAAGTGGTTCGCACCGCTGGCGGGAACGCCGCCTACCGCTGGGCAGCAGCGCCCTAGCCTGGATCCCTTAGGGCGAGAAAGCCACTTGGAGAACAAACCTGCCTAGAATCAAGACAGGGTGTGCGAGGAGAGGTGATATGCGGCTCATTGACGAGCAGGGGCGGCTTTTGGGAAAGGTCAGCCTCTTGGATCTGGGAGCTCTGGCAATTGTGGTGGTGGCCATTGTCGCCGTCTTGTTCTTTCCGGGTCGGCAGGCGGGCAGTGTCGTCCAGGTGGGAGGTGGCCCCACGCTGCCGGTGGAAGTGGACATGATTGTGCGCGGGGTCAGCAGCCGCTCTATGGAACCTTTTCAGGCGGGGCAGAAGGCTGACCTGATCATCCGCAACCAGCCCTACGGCCAGGTGGAGGTGGTGCGAGTGGAAAATGTCAGCCGCACGGTGCCAGTGGTTTTCCCCGATGGGCGGGTGCAGAACTTGCCCGATCCCGAAGCCTATCGCCTCGATCTGGTGTTTACCTTGCGAGGGCGCGGCCAGCGGACGGAGAATGGCATCGTCCTGGGCAACAATCGCGTCAAAATCGGTGTTCCCCTAGAGCTAGAGACCTTTGACTACAACTTGCGCGGCACCGTGATGGACGTGCGGCTGCCGCAATCGTAGAGGATGTCAACTCCAATGCAGCTACAGGAGATTGCCCAAAAGTTGGGATGTGCCTACGAGGGGGATCCCACCCTGGAAATTCACGGCGTCGCCAGCCTGGCGGAGGCGCGTCCGGGAGAGTTGAGCTTTCTCAGCGAGGCCCGCTACTTGCCCCTGCTGGAGCAAACCCAAGCCAGCGCGGTGATTGTGGAAGAATCGACCCCTTTGCCCCGTTCCATTCCCTGTTTGCGCGGCAGGGATCCCCGTCTGCTGTTTGCCCAGGCCATCGAGCTGTTTTACCAGCCCTACCGCCTACCGGTGGGGATCCATCCTACAGCGGTGGTGGATGCCAGCGTCCAACTGGGGGAAGGGGTGGCAATCGGGCCGCACGCGGTGGTGATGGAAGGGGTGAGGATCGGCGACCACACCCAAATTCATCCCAATGTCACGATTTATCCCCAGGTGCGGATTGGATCCCGTTGCCAGCTCTTGGCCAATTGCGTCATCCACGAGCGCACAGAAATTGGCGACGACTGTCTGATCCACAGCGGCGCTGTTATCGGCGACGACGGCTTTGGCCACATTCCTCTGGCAGATGGCTCCTGGCGGCGCATGCTGCAGGCGGGCCGAGTGGTGCTGGAAGACAACGTGGAGGTAGGCAGCAACACCACCATCGACCGGGCCGCCGTTGGCGAGACCCGTATTGGCCGCGGCACCAAGATCGACAATCTGGTGCAAATTGGCCACGGCGTGCGCACCGGATCCCACTGCCTGATCGTGGCTCAGGTGGGCATTGCCGGCAGCACCCAGTTGGGCCACCGCGTCATCTTGGCTGGGCAATGCGGCCTGGCCGGGCACCTGCACATTGGCGATGGCGTGCGCGTGGCTGCCCAGACAGGGGTAACCAGCGACGTCTCCCCTGGTCAAACCGTGGCCGGCTACCCCCATCAACCCATTGCCGAATGGCGCAGGAGCATGGCAGTCCAACGGCATCTGCCCGAGTTGCAACGTACCTTGCGCAAGCTGGAAGCCCGCGTGGCTAAGCTGGAGCAGAGTAGCGAGAGCTAGAGAAGAACTTAGACCCTCATATAGAGCGAAAAAATCTGCAGTCGAGGCCTTAGTTTCTTGCTGAAGGCAAGCTAGGGTGACAACAGACCAAACAATCTGAAGATCTCGGTGGAGCGCCGGCTTAAGAGCCGTAGGAGTTTGGGCTAGGGAGCCAGGTGCTTTGGTTGGAGAGTAAAGGGAGAGACTTGGTCAATCTTTCTATAGTTACTAACTTCTTTCAAATAAACAGCTAGTCTACCGTAGAGGATCTAGCGAAGGAGCTTGAGGCATATATCTCCTATTCAAGTAGCAGAGATTTGCGCGATGTACATCCATTATATCTCCTCTCCAAAGAACATGCGTTGGGCTAAGGATCTGGTCAATTAAGCGCCTATCCTCCTCTGAGTGAGATTCTAAGTAAATCACCTTGATATCTCCTAACCTACTGTATAAGTCTCTCAAAATCTGCAGCTCACAACCTTCAGTGTCTATCTTCAAAATATCAATTCTTCGAACGCCAATATCTTCTAGGAAAGAGCTTGCTTTCCTCAGACGGACAAGGTGAGCAAAATCACTGCATAAGCTTCTATGAATTGAACTGCGACCAGTCCCTTGCAGGCCGCTGTAGAAGACCCTAGTGACGTCATCGCTGTACAGACCAACTGGGTACACGCAGCAGTTTCCTATAGCGAGAGAGTTTATCTTTAGTAAGTGAACTGCTAAAGGCTCTAACTCGAAGCAGTAAATGAATGCATCCTGATAAAACGCTCGGAAGTAGGCACTCGAAATACCGATGTTTGCCCCTATATCAAGAATTACTTTCACGTCTGAAACAAAATCCACAATCGGATAGGAACTCTTCTCATTGAATATCTCTTTCACAATCTCTCCTACTGTTGGATCGTTATTATACACCCTTATGTTAACTACATAGCCATCTTGCCTAGCTATGCTTAGAGTTCCAGTGTTCATTAGCTTGCCTATAACATTGGAAAATTCTATTTGGTTGTCAGATCCTAAAGCGAAGACGAACTTCGACTTGACTGGCTGACCATCTAACTTGTATAACCTCGTGATTAAAACATCCCAGTCGTCTTCAGAATCAAGGCCCTCTTGTAAAACTTTGATGCGATGCAAGATCCTATCGTCGTGTGGGAGATCGGATATGGGAAATCCAGATTCAACATAGAGCTCTACTCTTGGCAAATCCAACAAGTCTGCCACGATTGCTAAAGGACATTCCCTGCTAACTAGTACCTTAAGCCGCTCTTCAACTCGGTGCAGCTCTTGAGTAGATTCGTAAATGGCTAGCCTTGTACCTATGAGATTCTCGTACGAGTTGCTGATAAAGAAGCGAGGATCAGCGCTAGCTGTGTAGAAGTCAGGTAGCTCGCCTCTGAACACCCAATTCATTAGGTCAGCTATCCGATACCTTGGGTGCCAGTCCGAAAAAAACTTCTTGTAAGCCCTTCTAGCTATTTCTAGAGCTAACTCTCGATGACTTAAGTAGAACTTAATCTTCTCTACTAGATCGTTCTCAGAGTCATAGACGTCGCAATATAAGCCAGGGGAGAGATAATCATCAAGACCGGCTGCAAATGAAAGGTAATCTGTCAATAGGAATCCCCCGGCAGAAATAATCTCAAGGCTCCTTAGGCTAAACTCAGCGTTTAAGCTACAGTTAAGCGAGATTACAGAATGAGCGAACAAGTGAGCACTTTGCTCTCTGCTGTCTGACTTTGTTACCAAAGGTATATCAGTCTCTTTTAGGACGTTGAGCAACCGAACTTGTCTCAGATGAGAGGTATCCTCATGATCCAAGAAAGCAACCCTGTTTTCTCTGGTTTCTACCCATTCATGAGTAACTGTATACATGTGTATAAGAGGCAGCCAGGCTAGGTTCCTGAACCCCGCTGCTGCAAACCAATGTAGGTGCTGACGGCTAAGGGGAGCAACTATGTAGTCAAATTTCTCAACAGCGCAGTAAGCTAAGAGGTAGTTGATTGGGAAGGATCCCTCATGAGTGGCTGCAGCAAGCAAGACCGTCGGGCACCCTATTTTCTTAGTGTTGATAGGGACAGCAGTCTCACTGCTAGATGCTAGAACAACTAGTAGGTCGAACTCCTTGTTCTCAATTTGAGGGGATTGCTGAACAAACTCATAAACATCGTATCCTGTTGTCGGACATTCAATGAGATCCTGAGGAGCGTTAGAGAATTCTGTCGATTTTCCTCTTGGACACAAAGTCACTTGTTGGCTAGAAAAGACTGGAGGAGACATACGGTCTGGCGGAATCGGCCAACTCAGTAGAACACGAGGCTCTAGAGTTTTGCCTTCCATGGCTTACTCTCCTGTTGTAGTCATCACAGAGATCCAGCTTGAAGAAAAAACCTATATAGGCAATCTTAACGTCCTTAAGCCGCTCCTGCAAGTCGGCTAGCGGCTTCGCTTTCTCCTCACCTATAGCTATCCATAAGCACACCGATTGACTCTAAAACTGGCCTCTACATGGCAGAACTAGGTTTTCCCTAGGGGATCAGCTACTCTCCCCTACACTTTGCTAGACTTTCTTTTGACCTCTCTATCAGCACAGAGTGTTGAAACCAACTTCCACTGTTCAGGATCCAGTCTCACTCTTGACGGGACTTTACCAAGAGACACAACTCTCTGTGCTCAGCAGCCCCCGCTTGCCGCTGAGAGAGCGACTGCTAGGCTGTCCACAGGAACTTAGTAGAAGACAACGAGCTAAGCACCAGACGGATTTGCTCATCTCCGTTGCTCAAACCTGGCTGCAACCGCCTTTCGATGATGGGCAGCTATTATGAGCCGGCTGCAGCGAGGCGCTTGAAGAGCGAGGTTTTGGGGCTGTACTTGGTGAAATGGCAGGGTAGCTTCCGAGACATCAAGACCACGTGGATTTGGTGAGCTATAGAAGCAGAGGAGTCGATGCCCGCTGAGGCTGAGCGAGAGCACCAACGGGTTGAGCTGGCTGAGCAACGAGCGGATCTCCTAGCCCACAAGTTGCGAGAGCTAGGATTGGATCCCGATGCCTCATACTAGATCCAGCCTTTATCCTGAGCCCTCAGCCGCTAACCCAAGAGGTAGCTAAAGAAAAAGTGAGCTTCATCACCCGCGAGCAACTGGCAGAGCTCATGCCCTCGGCCCGGGGGCTGCTCAGCGATGAGCCCGAAATGGAACACTCCCTTCATGCCCTGCAGCTTCTGATTCTGGTGAGCTGCCTCACCCGCATCTGGCAGGATCGCAACGACTACTTCCTGTCTTGGAACCTTACCGTTTACTACAGCCGCGACCAACTCAAAACCAAAGACTTCCACGGCCCAGATCTGTTTTTGGTCAAAGGGGTAGAAAACCGCCCCCGCCCTTCTTGGGTGGTGTGGGAAGAAGGTGGCAAATACCCAGACTTGATCATCGAGCTGCTTTCGGAATCGACTGCCAAAGTGGATCGGGGTGAGAAGCGGGAGCTTTACGAAAGGATTTTCAGGACACCGGAGTACTTTTACTATTCTCCGGAGACGCAGGAGTTTATGGGTTTGCGACTGAGGGGGGAGAAGTACGAGGAGATTGAGCCAACGGAGCAGGGCTGGCGCTGGAGCGAGATGCTGGAGCTGTATCTGGGGATCCATAACCAACAACTGCGCTACTTTTTCCCCAATGGGGAGCTGGTGCCTACTCCTGAAGAAGCTGAGAGAATCGAGCGCCAACGTGCTGAGCAAGAGCGACAGCGAGCAGAGCGCCTGGCCCAGAAGCTGCGGGAGCTGGGGGTGGATCCCGATACCTTGTAAGGGTAAAGAGAGGAGAACTGGCAATGACTAACCCGAACCCAATTACTGAGGTGCTGGATCCGGTTTATCTACCCGAGTTGCCCCCCACCCAAGACGAGCTCCCCTACGACGACAGCGAACCTATGGAAAGCTGGCGGCACAGGTGCCAGACGGACTTGCTCATCTCCACTACCCAAACCTGGTTGCAGCAGCGCCCTGATGGCTTTGTCGGTGGCAATATGTTTCTCTACTACAGCTTGGAGCAGACCAGCGGCCGCAATTTCAAAGGGCCGGATTATTTTGTGGTGTTGGGCGTGCCTAAAGGCGAGCGCAAAAGCTGGGTGATTTGGGAGCAGGGCAAAGGGCCGGACGTGGTGATTGAGCTTCTTTCTCCCAGCACTGCCCAGGAGGATAAAACAAGCAAAAAGCAACTTTATGAGCAGATTATCCGGGTGCCGGAGTACTTTTGGTTTGACCCGTTTGATCCAGAAGACTGGGCGGGGTTTCGGCTGAGGGGCGGCCGCTATGAGCCGATTAAAGAGGATGCAGAGGGTTGCTTGCCGAGCGAGGTTTTGGGATTGTGCCTAGTGAAGTGGGAGGGCAGGTTTCGGGACATCGAGGCCACCTGGATTCGCTGGGCCACTGCTGCTGGGGAACTGGCACCCACCGAGGCCGAACTGGAGCGGCAAAGGGCTGAGCAGGCCGAACAACGGGCAGGGCGCCTGGCCCGGAAGCTACAAGAGCTAGGGGTAGATCCAGACGCCCTGTAGACAGCCAAGTAACTCAAGACAACAGATGGATCCCTAGGAGGCCAACAGCAACACAGGTAGCTTTTGAATAGCAGGCCGTAATCCCTTGGGAAAGCGCTCCCGCTTCAAGAGATAGCGATAGTTGAGTTGGGGAATAAGTCTCTCCCATTGATAGGGGTTCAACCTAGCCACTACAGAAGAGAATGGATCTCTGCCTAGCTCCAGCCCTACTTCCATGAGCTTGAGAACTACGTTGCCCGCAGCTATCTCCAGAGTCTGATTGGCTAATTTCGGATCCGGGTCTCCCAGGAAGATCAGGGCATAGTCTTCTGGGTTGGGGCTACGTAGAATTGACTCCAACAGAACCTCCAACTCTTGCACAAGCTGCTCTGTCTCCATCTCCCAGTAGGGGAAAAGACCCACGTTAATCTTGCTTAGACGGATCCCTTCTGGTTTGAAGGTTTGTATCGAACCATCTGTAATTACCAGCCAGTTCTCAGAGGGACTTAACCATACAGCACTAGGCCAACCCTGCACCTCTAGGCTATCTGGCTTCCAGCCATATGGCTCAGCTACACTGTGTAGCCGGAAGAAGACTCCAAGTTCCTGCTCGAAGTCATGAACAGCCTTTGCACATTCTTGCCAGTCTTGGTAGTCATCAACTTGGATAAACCCCCTGGGGTTAACTTGATGGTAGAGATGACGGAAAATATCCATCGCTGACTGATACCAGTCAGCATCTGCATGCAGCAGAGCAATCTCACCCACTTGCTCTCGATAAACAGGCAAGGTGTCGGAAAAGAGCCCCGGCACAGGAACAATGAGATCCCAGACCCCTAGTTCCCTGGCAATCACCTCTAAGTTCTCCGAAATGGGTGCCGCTAAAGCACCGGATCCAAAACCCGTATCATTGGCAGCAACTCCTCGGTAATCGATATCCACTTCTGTTGGCTCGGGCATACCCGAGAAGGTATCAAAGGCGTACAGCTTGCGAGGTCGACGGCTGTAGTTCTTAATCACCCAGGCCAGCAAAGCTGAGCTTCCACCCCTGCAAACACCACATTCTACAAAGTTCCCAGGAATGTCTTCTTCACAAACCTGCTTAGCCAGTGAATAAAGGCTCCAAAGACGCTCAAAGCCCAGCAAGGTAAAAGATTTAACTTTCTCTAGCACCCTAGACAACTCAAGGTTACAGACCGGATAGTCCTTGAGGTGCTCTGGCAATGTCCAATTCACAGCAGGGTCTGGAATATGCTCAACGGGCTTGACATTGCCTCGCCAGGCCACTCCCATAATTTGCATGGTCTGGTAAATCATCGTGTTCCAGCCCCTGTCTCTCAAGTAATTCAAACCTTCAGCCACATCCGGCGAGGCTAGATCATGAAACAGAATCAAGGCATCCTCAGCAGCATAGCGCTCCGCTACCTGAGCATCTTGCAAGGGGGCTGGTGAGGTGTGGTCTCCATCGATGAAAATCAGAGACCAGCGGCGATTCTCTGTCTTGGCGATTACCTTTGCTGGGCTATAGCCAGGGTAGAGGCTGACGTTGGAGCGGACTCCAGCTGAGCGGAGAGACTGATCAACGCTTGCATGGACTTGAGGATCAGCCAGAGCAGGGTCCACCACATCAAGGGTAACTCCTCCTGCTGCCAAGTGAGCGGTTGACCAGCCTAGCCAGCAGCCAATTTCTAGGGCGTTTTTTCCTTTGAACTCAAGTGCAGTGTTGTACAAGATGTGCGCCTCGTCCCGAGTGACAAAGCCAATACCAGGTTGACGTCGATCTGCATACCGAAGGTGAGGAATCTGTTTATTCAGATGGGGATAGGTCTCAGAACTCGGATCAAGAGCGACCATAAAAGGAAAGCCATGGTCAAGACGTATTCTTCTGAGGCTAGCCGCTACGTAGTCGTACCTCCTAGCTGGGTTAGCTACTGGGCCTGGATACCGAAGGCTGACTTCAACCTTAAAGCCCTCAGTTGTAAGTGCAATGTGAGTTGGTGCTAGCTTAGCATCACCTGCAAGATGCATGATCCCTATTGGATTGTGGGGTGGAAAACAATCTACCCAGAGCTTCCTTTGTGGATCCCATAGAGGCAGTTTTTGGTGGCAAGCCCAATGACAGTGTGAAGGCAGTAGTTCAACATTATCTATTCCACAATCCCTATAGATCGTCGCATTTAGAGCGTGCTGCTCTCCGTAGCAAGGCTTATCAAGGCCTCTAAAAACGCGAGATAGATTTGAAATACATTGACCTAGTCTATACTTCCATCTTAACCAAACGAAAGAGTCACTGCGTCCAGAGATTGCACCGACGTTTAGGACTGGCATCAGGTGCAGGTTGCTATGCTCTGGAGTGCAGTCCGTGAGATGGAAGTAGTCCCAGTATTTTGCAAAAAGAAAACTTACGTGAAGAGAAACCGAAGGAGCAAAGAGAGTATTTAACGGCTCAATAGCGATTGCAAAGCCTTTGTGCCTAGCTCCTAGGATAAAAAGCTCGATTGCAGACCAATCTTGTACCCAGGTATCTGCATCAAGCCAGATGTAAACTTCATAGCCTGGAAAGTAATCAGCAATGAAAGGTCTACAAAACTGCGCCTTAAGATAGCCGGGCTGCCTATCAATATCAGGAATGTCATAAGTCCACCCTGGCTCAACGATATAATCAACATGCTGACTTATCCACTTTAGCTGCTCGGGTGTACAACCCACATCGAGAAACGCAATATCTACAGAGCTTCCCTGCGGCTTCTCTCGTATAGAGAGAATAGTCCCCTGAACTAACTCAAAAAACTTGCTGTCAGCACCTGTAACGATGATAGTTGAGTTCATAGCTCCTAATTTTCCTCCAACAACAATCTTAGCCATCAGGAAGAAAAAACAAGGGCATGCCCCCAGGCAGAAAGTAGGTGCCTATAACACAGGCAACCTCTGGACAGCCAGCCGCAGGCCTTGAGGAAAGCGCTCGTGCTTCAGAGGATAGCGATAGTTCAGTTGGGGAATCAGCCTCTCCCATTGATGGGGGTTCAACCCAGCCACTACAGAAGAGAATGGATCTCTGCCTAGCTCCAGCCCTACTTCCATGAGCTTGAGAACTACGTTGCCCGCAGCTATCTCCAGAGTCTGATTGGCTAATTTCGGATCCGGGTCTCCCAGGAAGATCAGGGCATAGTCTTCTGGGTTGGGGCTACGTAGAATTGACTCCAACAGAACCTCCAACTCTTGCACAAGCTGCTCTGTCTCCATCTCCCAGTAGGGGAAAAGACCCACGTTAATCTTGCTTAGACGGATCCCTTCTGGTTTGAAGGTTTGTATCGAACCATCTGTAATTACCAGCCAGTTCTCAGAGGGACTTAACCATACAGCACTAGGCCAACCCTGCACCTCTAGGCTATCTGGCTTCCAGCCATATGGCTCAGCTACACTGTGTAGCCGGAAGAAGACTCCAAGTTCCTGCTCGAAGTCATGAACAGCCTTTGCACATTCTTGCCAGTCTTGGTAGTCATCAACTTGGATAAACCCCCTGGGGTTAACTTGATGGTAGAGATGACGGAAAATATCCATCGCTGACTGATACCAGTCAGCATCTGCATGCAGCAGAGCAATCTCACCCACTTGCTCTCGATAAACAGGCAAGGTGTCGGAAAAGAGCCCCGGCACAGGAACAATGAGATCCCAGACCCCTAGTTCCCTGGCAATCACCTCTAAGTTCTCCGAAATGGGTGCCGCTAAAGCACCGGATCCAAAACCCGTATCATTGGCAGCAACTCCTCGGTAATCGATATCCACTTCTGTTGGCTCGGGCATACCCGAGAAGGTATCAAAGGCGTACAGCTTGCGAGGTCGACGGCTGTAGTTCTTAATCACCCAGGCCAGCAAAGCTGAGCTTCCACCCCTGCAAACACCACATTCTACAAAGTTCCCAGGAATGTCTTCTTCACAAACCTGCTTAGCCAGTGAATAAAGGCTCCAAAGACGCTCAAAGCCCAGCAAGGTAAAAGATTTAACTTTCTCTAGCACCCTAGACAACTCAAGGTTACAGACCGGATAGTCCTTGAGGTGCTCTGGCAATGTCCAATTCACAGCAGGGTCTGGAATATGCTCAACGGGCTTGACATTGCCTCGCCAGGCCACTCCCATAATTTGCATGGTCTGGTAAATCATCGTGTTCCAGCCCCTGTCTCTCAAGTAATTCAAACCTTCAGCCACGTCCGGCGAGGCTAGATCATGAAACAGAATCAAGGCATCCTCAGCAGCATAGCGCTCCGCTACCTGAGCATCCTGCAAGGGTGCTGGTGAGTCATGATTCCCATCGATGAAAATCAGAGACCAGCGACGATCCTCTTGCTGGGCAATCTCCTCCACCTTCCCTGGGCTGTAGCCAGGGTAGAGATTGACATTAGAGCGAACTCCAGCCGAGCAGAGAGACTGGTTCACGCTCTCATAAGCCAGTGGATTTTCCAAAATTGGATCGACAACATCGAGAATAACTCCTCCTGCCGCCAGGTGCGCAGTTGACCAACCTAGCCAACAGCCGATCTCCAAAGCGTTTTTTCCTTGTAGCTTAAGGGCAGTGTTATAAAGAATGTGGGCTTCATCTCGACTGACAAAGCCAATACTAGGCTGGCGTTGATCTGCGTACAAAAGATGTGGAACTTCTCTCCTCACATAAGGCCAAGGGTGAGATTGTGGATCGGTAGCAGCTAGAAAGGGAAAGCATGGGTCAAGGTTTACTATTTTTTGATTTGCCGAGACGTAGTCGTATCTCTTGACTGAGGTAAGTTTCTCAATGGGGTAACTCAGGTATGTTTCAACTCTAAAACCCTCGGTTGTAGGTACAATGTGAGTTGGCTTTTCCTTAGTCTGGCCCGAAATATGTACAATGCATAGAGGAGTGTGAGGTGAGGAAGGATCCACCCAAAGCCTCCTCCGAGGATCCCATAGAAGTTCCTGGTAATTAGCTAGCCAGTTACAACTCAAGGGCAAGAGTTCAACTCTATCCAGACCTAAGTCCTTGTAAATAGCTACGTTTAAAGCAAATTGATCTGTGAGGATGTCAAGGCAGTTATAAATGGCTTGACTCAGTCTTCTGCTCCACGCTGACCAGTGAGGAGATCGCCCAGTCCCAGAAAACACACCGGCATTCAGCAAAGGCTCTATCTCTAAACCAGCAAAATCCGTGTAGTGAAAGTAGCGACTATATTGCAAAGCTATCCAAGCGTGTCTCAAGGATCTGGTGCTGTGTTTAGCAAATAACTCCGGGACTATTGCAAAGCCCTTTCTTTTTGCTCCCAAAGCAAGAAGATAAATTGCAGACCAATCTTGCACCCAAGCATCTGCATCAATCCAAATATAAACTTCATAGCCTGGAAAGTATTCAGGAAGGAAAGGCCTAGAAACTAGTGCCTTGAGATACTTGGGTTGTCTATCAATGTCGGGAATATCATAGTTCCAACCTGGCTCAACAATGTGGTCAACGTACTGACCTATCCATTGCAACTGCTCCGGTGTACAGCCTACATCCAAGAATCCAATATCTACAGAGTGCCCCTGAGGTTTCTCTCGAATAGAGAGAATGGTCCCCTGAACCAATTCAAAAAACTTGCTGTCAGCAGCCGTAACGATAATGGTTGAGTTCATAACCTTAAGTCTCCTCTCCAAGACTTGAATTGTTGTCGACAAAGCAAGCCCTGCTTAGATAGCAAAGGACTCCTCTGTGGCCTGCTACAACTTCTCCCTGCCAGAGGAGATGGGTAGGGTCCAACATCTGATCAATCTGTTTGCGGTCTTGTTCTGAGCAAAACTCCACATAGATGACCTTGATATCTTCGAGCTGCTCTTGCAAGCTGGTCAACACCTCCACCTCATCTCCACCTGTAGCCACCCTGAGCACATCGATGGGCTCCAAACCCAACTCCTTGAGGGCTGCCCTGGCTTCCCGGAAAGGGAGCACCTGCTCCACTCCCCACTTCGCTTGAGGATCCTCCGGCCAGAGCCGACAAGTTCTGCAGCTATTCTGCCCCGCTAGCCCCACCGGATGCACAAAGCAGTTGCCCAGGCCAAGAGCATTCTGCTGCAGCAGGTGCAAGGCCAAGGGATCCACCTCAAAACAATGAATGGCCGCCTCAGGGCAGAAACCCCGAAAACAAACGCTACCAAGGCCTACCCCAGCTCCGATGTCGATAACCGTCTGCACCTGACTAGACAGAAACACAGGAAAGTTAAGATACGTCCTCTCGTAAAAAACGGTGTCTGGGTAGAGCTTTACCGAAAACCTGAGTTTGCCAAAGTCAAAGCCAGTCAACACTGCTTCCATTAACTTACTGGCATTGGCCAAAAGAAGTTGGTGGTCCTCTGCCAAGACAAAAGCAAAGTTAGCCCTCACAGACCGCCCCAGCCGCTGCAAGTCCTCAGCTGTGCACACCACAGCATCAAAACTAGGCCAACTGGCTGGCTCCCCTCTCACCTCGTGAATTCGCTCGGGCACTCCCTTCTGCTGCAGCAGGGCACAGGGATCCCCAAACCCCTCTTCCACATACAGCTCCAGCCGCGGCAGGTCCAGCAAGTCTGCTGCTATCACTTCCGGACAGCCGCAACTATAGCCAATAAGGATTTGAGGGGTGGCTGGAGAGATACTGAATACCGAGTTTGAAGAGGACATCTGTGTTGATTCTGGACAATGTCCTGATTCAAAGGCCTACAGCCTGCTTTCGAGAACGGACGCTATCTTACTGGCTAGCGTCTCATTGTTGTTTGAATTGACCATCAACTGCCTCCCAAACCCTCTGCGCCGCTCAACCCTCATCCCCTGCCCCTCTCCCAGAGGGAGAAGGGAGTAGCAAGGATAAGGGCAACCTAAACCAAATCCGCTGCCACCCGGTGGGCGCAGGCAAAGCCGGAGAAGGCAACGGCATTGAGCCCTTGGCCGGGGAAGGTGCTATCCCCCACGCAGTACAAGTTGGGGATGGCGGTGCGATTGAAGGGCATGCCCAGCAAGCCCCAGGGATCCCGGCTGGGGATAGGCCCATAGGTGCCGTTGCTGCGGCTCAAGAAGCGGCGGTGGGTGCGGGGGGTGCCTATCTCCTTCAGTTCAATGTGGGATCCCAGTTGAGGCCAAAGGGCCTCCAGGCGGCGGATAAGCCGGTCGGCGGCTTGCTGTTTCTGGGTCTGGTACTGGCTTGGGCTTAACCCTTGCCAGGTGGATATCCAACTGGGGGTAAAGGCATGAACAATGTGGCGGCCCGGGGGAGCCAGGTCGGGATCCAACAGGGTGGGGACGGAGACGAAAAGGGTGCCCTGCTCAGCCTCCATCTGATCCCAGTCTTCCAGGAGAATGTGGTGACAATAGCGTTCGCCGGCCAGGGCCTCGGCCCGCACCCCCAGGTGCAAGCTTAAAAAGCTAGGGGATTGCTGGTAGCGTTTTTGCCACTGCCGCTCCGCCCTGGGCAGGGATCCCGGCCATAGGCGCTCAAAGGTGTCCCAGCGGGTGGCATTGGAGATGATTGTGCGGGCAAAGAGCTTTTCCCCGCTGGCCAGTTCTACGCCCACCGCCCGACCTCTTTCTTCCAGGATCCGCCGCACGGGTGCTTTGTAGCGGATCTGCCCGCCATGGGCCTCTAGTCCCTGGGCCAGCTTTTGGGCGATCTGCCCCACCCCCCCTTTGGGATAGTTGACACCGCCGTAGTGTCGGTCACAAAACACCATCCCGGCATTGATGATGGGCGTGCGATCCGCCGGCACCACCGACCAGCAGTAGCACTCCATGTCCACAAAGCGCAGCAAATCCGGATCCCGCAGACAGCGCCGCGCCACCTGGCCCACATTCACCGGCAAATAGCGCGCCAAGGTCAGGCAGCCGAGGGGATTGCTCACAAAAGAACGAAATAGATAGCCCCACTCCTCCAACGAGAGCAGCTCCATGGCGTTGAGGCTGTTGAAGATGGGCCACAGGCTATCGTAGAACCGGCGAATGCCGGCGGCTTCCCGGGGAAAGTAGCCAGATAGCTCCTGCAAAAACTGCTCGTAATCCCGGTGTACCCGTGGATTGAGCCCCTTGGGCAGGTGGTAGGCAATCTGCACCGGATCGGGGATGGACTCCAGGGATTGGCCCACGGCTGCCAAGGCGCGGGTCAGCAAGTTGGTGGTACCCTGGGTGCCCAACCCAAAGATCATGGAAGCGCCCACGTCGAAGCGGTAGCTCCCCTTGCCTAAGGGATCCGGACGCTCAAAATAGCCGGCACTGCCCCCTGGAATGAGGTATTTTTCCAGCACCAGCACACGGTATCCTTTGGCAGCCAACTGGCTGGCCGCGACCAATCCCCCGATCCCAGCACCGATGACGATGGCATCCCAAGCAGGGGAAGGGGTGTACAGAGCCTGCAAGAGGGTCTGAGAAGGCAAAGTTGAGGTCAAGGGATCCCTCTGAAAACTCAAACGCAAGATCAGTATCTTTACCGTACCAGAGGTTCTAGGGTTTCCCCATGAGTTGAGCTCCCCTGGGAATGAGTTTGCCCAGATCTGCAAGATCCCCAAATAGAGATTGTGGCGCGGGCTACGGAACCGAATTCACGAATTTGCTATACAGAATCCAGCCACACGACACAGATGGTTTTGCCATGTTGGTGACCCAGCATCCTGTCTTTCGGCGCTTTTGGTACCCGGTGATGCCCCTCAGCCGATTGGAGCAGGGATCCCCGCAACCTTTCGAGCTGCTGGGGGAAAAGATCGTCCTTTGGCTGGACGAGGCCGGACAGCCCCAGGCAGCCGCAGACCGCTGCTGTCATCGATCGGCTCAATTGTCCAAGGGGATCGTTGGCAACGGCCACCTTCGCTGCCCCTACCATGGCTGGGAGTTTGATGGCACGGGAGCCTGTGTCAAGGTGCCGCAACTGCCGGATCAGGCCCGCATCCCAGAGAGCTACCGCATTCCCGCCTATCTCTGCCAGGCCCGCTATGGCTATGCTTGGGTGTGCTTGCATCCCCAGCCTCTACGGGGGATCCCGGTCATCCCAGAAGCCGAGGATCCCAGTTACCGGCTCATCCACGAGTTCTACGAACGCTGGGAATGTGCCAGTTTGCGCATCTGCGAGAACGAGTTCGACGCCGCCCACATCAGCTTTGTACACCAGAACACCTTTGGCAGTATGGAAGACTTGGTACCCAGCCACTTCGAGGTCGAGGAGCTGGACTACGGGATCCGCACCCGCACAGTGCTCGGTGTAGCCAACCCAGAGCTGCAACAAAAAAACCTGGGCATTGCTGCCGCCAAAACCGAGCGCACCACCACTTCCACCTGGCATTTGCCCTTCACCAACCACCTTCACATCCGCTACCCCAATGGCCGCAGCCATGTCATCGTCAACATCCCCACCCCCATCAACGACCGAGCCTCCCAAGTGGTGCAGTTTTGTTTGCGCAACGACACCGAAGCCGATACCCCAGCCGCCGAGGTTATCCGCTTTGACCGGGCTGTAACTTTGGAAGACAAAGCCATTTTGGAGACCACGGATCCCGACGTGCCCCTCACCCTCAGTAGCGAACAGCACATGCTCACCGATAAGCCCGGGATCCTGATGCGCAAGCAATTGGCGGCTCTGCTTAAAGCCCACAGCAGCTCCTCAAACCAGATGTTCTAGGCTGCGGGTGCCAGCGTAGCGGCTGTAGGCGTAGATCAACCCCAGGGTGAGGCCGGTAACCAAAAAGCTGAGGGCCGCCCCGAAAGGGTAGTCCAGGCTAGAGCCAAACTGCAACTGAATCACATTCCCAATCAACAGCGTTTTGCTGCCCCCCAACAGATCCGGCACCACGAACATGCCAAAAGCCGGGATCCCCACCAGAATGAGGCCCGCCGCCAGTCCAGGCAAGGTCTGGGGCAGAAGCACCCACCAAAAGACCTGCCAACCCTTGGCATAGAGATCCCGTGCCGCTTCCGCCAGCCGCCAATCGATGCGCTCCACCGCCGTGTACAGGGGCAAGACCATGTAGGGCAAAAACGTGTAGACCATGCCCAGATAAACCGCCAGCCAACTGGGATACAGAGCCGTTTGCGGTGGGATCCAGCCCAGCCAGGCCGCCAAGCGAGCCGGCCACCCTTCCGGGGCCAGCACCACCATCCAGGCATAGGTGCGGATCACCAGGTTCGTCCAGAAGGGTACCACCACCAAGGTCAGCAACAGATCCCGTTGTCGGGGTGGGTGGGCGGCAATGAAGAAAGCCAATGGGTAGGCCAGCAGCACGCAAAAAAAGGTGGTCACCCCCGCCACCAGCAGGCTGCGGCCCAAGATCTGCCAGTAGATGGGCGTCCATCCCAAGGGGCCAAAGCCGAGAATGCGCAGATAGTTCTCCAGGGTCAGGGGCAGTTGAATCTGGCCAAACTCCCCGCGGCTGAGAAAGCTGCACACCAACAGCAACAGCCCCGGCAGCACCAGAAAAAACATCACCCACAGCACCCCTGGCCCGGCAAAAATCAGGCTGCGCCCCAACTCCTGCCAAGGGGTGAGCAGCTCCCCAAATCGCACCTGGGCTTGGCCAGGGATCCACTTGCCCACAGGAGATGGCAGCTTCAACATCCAGTCTCCTCCTGACGGGGATCCGGTCGCAAACGGATTAGGCTTTTCGGGGGTAGGTGGGCCACCAGCGCTGCGCCGATCTCAAACCCTGCATCCTCAATATCGGTGTTGAGGGCCGTGGCCTTGAGCTGCTGACCTTGGTTTGTCCGCAACAGGTATTGGTTCTCAGCCCCAGTGTAGATGAGGTTTTCCACCCGCACCGGCACCTGGTTGGGCAGCAGATCCCAGCCGCTGCGAGAGAGCTGGATCTTTTCCGGGCGAATAGCCAATTGCACCGGTTCCGAGCTGGCCGGGATCCCCAAGACCTTCAGCTTTCCCAAGGGCGTATCCACACAGTCCGTCCCACAGGCGATCCCCTCGATCAGGTTGCTGGCCCCTAAAAAGTCGGCTACGAAGGCCGTCGCCGGGCGCTCGTACACCTCATCGATAAGGCCCACTTGCTCAATGCGCCCCGCCCGCATCACCGCCACCCGGTCGCTGGTCACCAAAGCCTCTTCTTGGTCGTGGGTAACGAAAATAAAGGTCATGCCCAGGCGGCGCTGCAACTCGCACAACTGCACTTGAAGCTGCTTGCGCAACTTGGCATCCAACGCCGACAGCGGCTCATCCAACAAGAGCACTTCCGGCTCGTTCACCAAAGCCCGAGCCAAGGCCACCCGCTGCTGCTGTCCCCCCGACAGCTCATGGGGCTTCCGCTTGGCCAGAGCTGCAATCTCCACCAATTCCATAGCAGCCGCTACCCGCTTGCGCAGAGCTTCTCCCCGCACACCCCGCATGCGCAGGCCGAAGGCGATGTTGTCCTCCACCGTCATAAAAGGGAAAAGGGCATAGCTCTGAAACACCGTGTTGACGTTGCGCTTGTGGGCGGGCAGGTGGCCTACCGGGCGACCTCGAATCACCACTTCCCCAGCATCGGCCATCTCCAGGCCGGCCAGGATGCGCAGCAGGGTGGTCTTGCCACAGCCGGAAGGGCCCAGCAGGCCGAAAAACTCCCCCCGCCGGATGTTCAGCTCAATGCCATTGAGAGCCACAAAATCGCCAAAACGCTTGTGGAGGCCGGTTACTTCCACATCCCAGTCGGGATCCCGGAGGGTAGAAATACTGGAGATGACACCCGCGATCACAGTTGACAGCGCTGACAAACCTATCGAACTCAGTATGCAGGTCTCCGGGAAGATTGCAGTTGTCCTCCACACCCGGGGCACAAGTTCCAGGCCAAGCCCTGCAACCGGGGATCCCTGCCCACAGCCCTTCAAGATAGCAAATGTGGGGAACATTGTCGCCACGCCACCCCTGGGCAAACAGTAGCCAGAGATACGGGCTTGAGGAACAGTCTAATTCAGGATTGGAGGGGATTTTTCTTTGATTGAATGGGTCTTTTGCAAGGGATCCCTGGCCGTGCCCGTTCACACCCTCAAAGCCACTCCCCATACCGTCCACTTGGGCGGCTTTTCTTCCCAACTGCCCCCGGCCTTGTATGTGCAATCGGGCGATGTGGTGCAGGTGGAAACCTACTCGGGGTTCGCCCACTACGGCAAAGCGCCGGACCGTTTCTTCACGCCCGAATTCCTCGAAATTTGCCAAACCTTGCCTGCCGAGCGCCGAGTGGGGCCGGGCCCCCATCTGTTGACCGGGCCGATCTACGTTGAGGGAGCTGAACCTGGAGATGTGCTGGAAGTGCGCTTGCAAGCGATCACCCCCCGCTTGCCCATCGGTTTCAATGCCATCCGTCCCGGATGGGGGGCTTTGCCCGGAGAATTTGATCAGCCGCGACTGCGCTTCATCGACCTAGATATAGACCAGGGGGTAGCGGAATTTCCTCCCGGCAGCGGCATCCGCGTCCCCATTCGCCCCTTCTTTGGCATCTTGGGGGTGGCGACCGAGGAAACCAGCCGCAGCTCTATCCCCCCCGGCAACTATGGTGGCAACATCGACAACCGCCAATTGCAGGCGGGATCCCGAGTTTTTTTGCCGGTCTTTGTGCCCGGTGCCCTTTTTTCGGTGGGGGATGGCCACTCCGCTCAAGGGGACGGAGAAGTTGATGTAACGGCCATTGAAACTTCCATGAATGGCACTTTGCAGTTGATCCTGCGCAAAGATCTGCCGCTCGAGGCACCGCTGGCGGAAACCCCGACCGATTTCATTACCATGGGCTTTGCCGAGGATCTGGATGCGGCCTTTGAGATTGCCCTAAGGCGGATGATCGATTTTCTGCATCGGTTTGTCGGCATTGGGCGAGAGGAAGCCTATGTGCTTTGCAGCATTGCTGTCCACTTCCACATCACGCAGGTGGTGAACAGCCCCATGAAAGGTGTGCATGGGTTGCTGCCAAAACAGATCCTGCCCCGCCCTACCCTGATCTAATCGGATCTAATCGCGTCAGCGGGTCGGAGTCCTTACTGCTCCCATTACTGCTCCCAATAAGTATCGGCGATGGGATCCGCAGGTGTCGCGGGCTCCTGCATTGGCCAGACCCAATCCGTGAGGTCTTGAGAGGGGATCCCTTCCGGTAGCAGCCCATGGCAGCGGGAGCGAAACAGACAACTGTTGCAGCGCTCAGTGTGGGGGGTCATGGGAAAGTCTTGCGCCTCCAGTTGCCGCAGGTGGTTCAGAGTGGCTCTTAGGTGGGCCAGGTCTTGCTCATAGGCGGCGGCGCTGTAATACCGGTGGAAGGGCTGCTGCGGATGTTGCACATACCAAAAGGTCAGTTGCACCTGCTCCGGCTCAAAAGGGCCTTCCAGGGGCAGCTGCTGGGCCACCTCGCAGAGCAGCAGAGGGTAAAGGCGCACCTGCCAGTCTTGGGCCAACTGTTCATCGCGAGGACGTTGACGCTCAGTTTTCCAGTCCAGGATGTGCAGGGATCCGGGGATAATCACCAGCCGATCCAAACGGGCTATCAACTTAAAGCCCTCAATCCGTTGCCACAGGGGCAACTCCGCCAACACCCGTCCCTGGGGATGGGCATGGGGACTGGCCAAAAACACCTGCCACCCCTGCTGCACCACTTCATCTAGGCCCGACAGACGCGGCTCCACCTGCCGCCCGCGGCTGTGCCACTCCACCAAACGGTGAAACTGCCGTCCGCGCCTCTGCTCCAGCTCGTGCTCAAAAACACTGGCAGCGGGCCAGATCAACCGCTCCAGGTACACATAGCGAAACAGGCGGGGGCAATGGTCCAGCAAGGCCAGCGAAGAGGCGGAGAGGTTGACCTGCTCAAGACTCAACCTCTCCAGAGAAGGGGCAGCAGGGATCCCAGACAAAGTGCTCCGCACCGCTGTCGCGAAGGGGAAGAGCTGGCAAGAGGGGGCTAAGTTCCACTGCTCTCAGGATACCCCCACCGCCACCAGGGGTCGCCCAGCGGAGGAGCTCATTTCCAACCTGCTGCTCCGCAACGCTTGCGCAGAAGGGCGTGGGCGGGATCTGGACTGCAACCGCCCGCTGGAGCTGGGATCCCTGTCGGGATGGCTAGACCCGGAACCGTCTGTGGTTGCGCTAGGTTCCCACCGGACTTGCCCAGACCCAGATGGCGACCATCCCATCCCAAAGCAACAGAAGCAGAGCAAAACATCCTAGGAGCCCGTACATCCAAGGCTGAACGTAGGGGCGCAGCCCGCCAATCTCCAGTTGAGCGTGCCGTCGAATCTCAGCCAACAGCTGCTTGAACCTGGTCACCCGCATCGGCAAAAGTACGCGATCCCCCCCTCGGCTGACCAAGTAATACACCATACCACCCTGGCTGGTGGAGCGGGGCTCAATGCGCTCGATATCGGCCCACCGGATCTGCCACTCCTGCCGCACAAAAGGCGGCACCCAGCCTGGGTACGTGGCCCTCATGCCCTCTTCGTCCAACTGAATCCGCTGGCTCAGGGATCCCAGGACTACCCCCCATCCCAGCAGCAGAGCAATCCAAAGGGATCCCAGCTCAAGAGGTGTTGCCTGTTGCCGAGCCAGCAGGATGGGTAGGGGCAGAACCAGTCCCCAGTACAGAGCCTGCACAGCGCAGCGAATTAAGGGAGAGATGGGGAAGGTCATCGTCGGCAAGATGAGGCTGGCTTTATCAAACTTAAGATAGCGCTAGATAGCGCTTAAAAAGGCACCTGATACATTCACGCTGAACTCTCCTGAACATGGTTCAGGAAAGAAGCGATCGCATCCTGCCTATCTCTGAGCAGGA